>JAFAHQ010000340.1 GCA_019237135.1 Alphaproteobacteria bacterium | reverse complement strand
GGGTTACACCGCGATGTGGCAGGCGGACCGGTCGCCAGACGCCGCCGGACGGCTCGAAAACCTCAAGGAGCTCGTCGTGGCGATGGCCGAGTTCGAGAATCTCGGCGGGTTTCTCGAGCATGTCGGCCTCGTCATGGATAATGCCGCAGAAGCCGGCGGCGATATGGTCAATCTGATGACCTTGCATAGCGCCAAGGGGCTCGAATTCGACACGGTATTCCTACCCGGCTTCGAGGAGGGACTATTTCCCAACCAGCGCGCACTCGAGGAAAATGGCCCCGCGGCACTCGAGGAGGAACGCCGCCTCGCCTATGTCGGGCTCACGCGCGCCCGGCACCGCGCCCATATTTCTTTTGCCGCCAATCGCCGGATCCACGGCCAATGGGTTGATACGATCCGCTCGCGCTTTGTCGATGAGCTGCCCTCCGAGCATGTCGAAGTTGTCGCCGAGCTCGGCCTTCAGCCGAGCAGTGTGTGGGGCTCCGACTGGGGAGCACCGGGCCACATGCCGCAATCGGCACGGTTCCGGCCGCCGGCCGCCGATCTTCGACGGCCTCTGCTGCTCGAGAACGGCACAGTACCGCGGCGCGGCGAGGAGGTCCGGCAGGTCGGCGGGTTTGCCGTGGGCAACCGCGTGTTCCACCAGAAATTCGGCTATGGCACAGTGGTTGGGGTCGAGGACAACAAGCTCGCGGTTCATTTCGACATCGCCGGCGACAAAAAGGTCATGGACGCCTACGTCGAGCTTGTCTGAGGCTTGCCGGTTGGTGCCCCTCACCCTCCCGCTTCTGGGCCCCTCCCTCGCCCCGCTTGCGGGGAGAGGGCCGGGGTGAGGGGTCCACCGCCGGAGCCGGTCTGGCGTGTCCTGGCAAAGGTCCGCGGGGCGGACGCTGCGATCGCTGTGCTTGTGCTCCTCGAAGGTCTGGCGGGTGCGGTATCGGCCTTCGAGATTGCGCCGCAGGAGTGGCGTGTCGAGGCTTATCCGCCGTCGCCCGTGCTAACCCCGGTTCTCACGGCGCAGCTAGCGCTCACTGCCGTCGCGGCAGGAGGTGCCCTCGTCGAGATCGGCGAGGAGAAGCTACCGGCTAGCGATTGGCTCGCGGAGAACCAGCTCGCCTTCCCGCCCATACGGATCGGCCGGTTCTTTATCCATGGTTCGCACCACCGGGGTGTGGTCCCGCCCGGTGCGATCAGCATCGCAATCGACGCAACAACCGCCTTCGGCACCGGTGAACATCCATCGACCCGAGGGTGCCTGATGGCGCTTGAAACCCTCGAGCGGCGTCGGCGGTTTCGCCGCCCGCTCGACATCGGTACGGGGGCCGGGATTCTCGCGGTCGCCGCAGCGAAATTGCTGCGCCGCAGGGTTTTGGCGAGTGATATCGACCGCGCCGCGGTACGCGTCGCCCGCCACAATGTGACGCGCAACGGCGTCGCTGGCCTGGTGCAGCTTCGCCGGGCGCCGGGATACCGTGACCGAGCCGTGCAGAAATCGCGCTATGACTTGATCGTGTCGAACATCCTGGCGCGCCCGTTAGCGTTAATGGCTTCCGACCTCGCCCGCACGCTGGCGCCCGGCGGACGGGCAGTTCTATCCGGATTGCTGTGCCGGCAGGAGCCGATCGTGCTCGCCCCACACCGCGGTTGTGGCATCGTGCTTGAGCGCAGGTTAGTCATCGACGGGTGGTCGACCTTGGTGCTGCGCGCGCGGCCTAGGGCAAAATGAGGACGGGGGACCGTGGCGACGGGGTAAACTCCGGGGACCGGCCGGGCTTGTAGGAACCCTCGCAGACGGCGCGGATATCCGAGCGGCGAATTCCGATATCGGCGAGCAAGTGATCGTCGAGCGCCATCAGCTCGTCACAGGCGCGCTCCCGGCGCCGCCAATCGGCGAAAGCCGCCTTGGCCGAGATCAACAGGTTCAAGACAGACATGCCTATACTCCCAAGCATTCTATGCTGCGCTGCACAATATTTGGCGGCGGAAGCAGCGGATGCTAGGGCACACGGTTGCAATTCTGCCATGCCGAGCTATTAGGTGACACGCGCGTCGCGGGAAGAGGAGCGGTCAATGACGATGAGCATAGCCGAACCGGATCAGAGCGAGCTCGCGCGGTTGCTGCAGCAGGCCGGGTCGCCCTACGACCCGCAAAGTGTCGAGACGCTGATTGAGGGCGTGCTGGCCGCGCCAGTCGAGGGCGGGACCAACTGGCACGCGCTGATTGCCGACCCAATGACGCCGGCATTGGCCGACAGGCTCGAGGCACTGCGGGCCGCCAAGGCGAAGGCATATCACAACGGCCTGTCGACCGAGGATTTCAACCGGCTGCCCCGCGCAGCACGGCTCGACCGCCTGCGCCAGGAGCTGTCGGCTCAGGGTCTCGACGGGTTCATCGTACCGCGCGCCGACGAGCACCAAGGAGAATACGTCCCGCCCCGCGGGCAACGGCTTGCCTGGATCTCCGGCTTCACCGGGTCGGCCGGTGTAGCGATCGTGCTGCGCGATCGGGCCACGTTGTTTGTCGATGGCCGCTACACCTTGCAGGCTGCCGCGCAAGTCGACACGCAGCTATTCGAAATCCATCACCTGATCGACGAACCGCCATCGCGTTGGATCGGAACGGCACTCGCACCTGGTTCGGTGCTCGGCTACGACCAGTGGCTGCACACCCCGCAGGAGATCGAACGGTTTCGCGCCGGTGCCGAAAGGGCTGGCGCAGTGCTGCGCGCGGTTTCCGACAATCCGGTCGATCGCGTGTGGCCGGGTCAGCCGGCAGCGCCGATCGCGCCGGTCAGGCCGCATGATGAGCGATTTGCCGGCGAGAGCGCCCAAGCCAAACGCACCCGGCTCGGCCGCGCGCTGGCCGAGGACGGGGTCAAGGCAGTGGTGTTGACCATGTCTGAATCGATCGCCTGGCTCCTCAACATCCGTGGCGGTGACGTACCTCACACGCCGCTGCCGCTGTCTTTCGCGATCCTGCGCCAGGACGGCAGCGTCACCTTGTTCATCGATCGGCGCAAGCTCGTCCGCGGCCTCGAGCGCCATCTCGGAAACGAAGTGTCCATTGCGGCGCCCGAAGAGCTCGGCCCTGCAATGGATGCTCTCGCCGCCGAGGGCGGTCGCGTCCAGCTCGATCCGGCGACCGCTGCTTGCTGGATCTTCGATCGCCTCGAAGCGGCCAACGCGAAAATTCACCGCGCCGCCGATCCTTGCCTGTTACCCAAGGCGTGCAAGAACCTGGTTGAGGTCGACGGCACACGGGCGGCGCATCGGCGTGACGGCGCGGCGCTGACGCGGTTTCTCGCTTGGCTGGCGCATGAAGCGCCAAAGGGCAAGCTCACCGAGATCGCTGCCAGCGACCGGCTCGAGGCGATCCGCCGCGAGGGCGAGCATTTCCGCGACCTGAGCTTCTCGACGATCTCGGGTGCGGGGTCGAATGGCGCAATTGTGCACTACCGGGCGACACCGGAGACCGAGAAACGCCTCGAGCCCGGCACCCTATATCTGCTCGATTCGGGCGCCCAATATCTCGACGGCACGACGGACGTGACGCGTACGGTGGCGATCGGCGCGCCGACGCAAGAGATGCGTGACCGCTTTACGCGGGTGCTGAAGGGTCACATCGCGCTGGCCTTGGCGCGCTTCCCAAGGGGGACCACCGGGACGCAGCTAGACGCCTTTGCGCGAGCCGCGCTGTGGCAGGAGGGTCTCGACTACGACCACGGCACCGGGCACGGCGTCGGCAGCTATCTCGGCGTCCACGAAGGCCCGCAGCGCATCTCGAAAGCGCCCAACGGTCAGGCCCTGCTACCCGGAATGATCGTCTCGAACGAGCCCGGCTACTACAAGACCGGTGCCTATGGCATCCGCATCGAGAACCTCGTGCTGGTGCAGCCCGCTGCGGGTGAGGGTGAGCGCGAGATGCTCGGCTTCGAGACCCTGACCCTGGCGCCAATCGACCGCAACCTCGTCGAAGCTTCGTTGCTGGACGAGGACGAGATCGCCTGGCTCGACGCCTATCACACAAGGGTCCGCGAGACGCTGACCCCGCTCGTCGACCCCGACACCGCCCATTGGCTTGCCGAAGTCACTGCACCGATCGCGATCGCTCCGTCAACCTAACCCGCTCTCGACTGCGCGTAGTGATCGGCCAGCACTTGCGCAATGACGACCGAAACGCGCTTGCCGGTCGGGATGTGCAGGAATTCATTGGGACCATGCGCATTGGAGTGCGGGCCGAGCACACCGGTGACGACGAACTGCGCCTGCGGAAATTTCTCGCCGAGCATCGCCATGAACGGGATGCTGCCGCCCTCACCCATATAGGCTGGCGGTGCGCCGAAGACGGCCTCGGAGGCGCGCTCCAGCGACTGCTCGAGCCAGACCGACAGGGCCGGCGCGTTCCATCCAGCGGCATTCGGTCCCGGCTCGTATTCGATCCGCGCCCCGTAAGGCGGGTCGTTCTCCAGGAGCGTACGAACGCGATCGCCTGCCTCTTCCGGATCCAAGGTCGGCGGCAGGCGCAGGCTGAGCTTGGCGACGGTCGAAGGCAGCAGCACATTACCGGCATTGATCGGGTCGGGCAGCCCGTCGATGCCGATCACCGCCAGTTGCGGCCGCCAGGTACGATTGAGCACGAGCTCGGTCAGATCCCCGCTCATCGCCGACATGCCGGGCATCAACGGAAACTTGGTATAGACCGTGTCGCTCAGCGCCGCCGCGGCGCGGCGGGCTTGCGTGACCCGCTCGGGTGGCACCTGCGCGTAGAGCTCCGCGGGGCAAATCGCCCCGGTCTCCTCATCCTCGAGGCGCGACAGAAGCCGGCGCAAAATCCGAAAGCTCGAAGGAACAACACCGGAGGCGTCGCCCGAATGCACACCCTCGTCCAGCACCTGGACGGTCAATGTGCCCGACGCGATGCCGCGCAATGACGTGGTCATCCATAGTTGATCGTAGTTGCCGCATCCGGAATCGAGACAAACCACCAGCGCCGGGCTACCGAGCCTCTTGGCGAGGTGATCGATGTAATACGGCAGATCGTAGCTGCCGGATTCCTCACACGCCTCGATCAGAACGATGCAACGCGCGTGCGGTACCCCTTGCTCGCGCAATGCCAGCAGCGCGCTCAGCGCGCCGAACATCGCATACCCGTCATCGGCGCCGCCGCGGCCATAGAGCTTGTCGCCCTTGAGACGCGGGATCCACGGGCCATAACCCGCCGCCCACCCGACCATCTCCGGCTGCTTGTCGAGATGACCGTAGAGTAGCACGGTATCCTCTCCCGCTCCCGGGACGTCGATGACGATGACCGGTGTGCGGCCGGGCAGCCGGACGACATCGAGAGTGGCACCCGGAAGAGAAGCGAGCTTCGCCCGCGCCCAGCCCTCGAACAGGGCCACGGCCTCGTCCATATAGCCATGCGTCGCCCAATTCGGGTCGAAGGACGGCGATTTGTTTGGGATCTTGATGTATTCGATCAGAGTCGGGATGACCTCGTCGCCCCAGCATTGATCGACGAACCTCCTGGCCTTGCCGATATCCAGCATAGGAAAGCTCCTGCCTTGCCGCGCATCCCGTTATAGGATCGGGCGCGCCCGGGCACAAAGGCGATGAACAACGTCCGGTGCGGGCTTTACAAGCCCGACAGGAGCCTCCCAGTTATTCTACACGGCTCAAGTCACAGGGAGCGGCAGGCTTGGCCAGCGATCGAGTCGAGCGGCGACTGACGGCCATTCTGGCGGCCGATGTCGCCGGCTACAGCCGGCTGATGGGAGCCGACGAGGAGGAGACGCTCGCCCGGTTGAAGGCGCACCGTCGCGAGCTCATCGATCCCAGGATCGGCGAACACCGCGGCCGCATCGTCAAGACCACGGGCGACGGTCTGCTGGCAGAGTTTGCCAGCGTCGTCGACGCGGTGCGCGGCGCCGTCGAAATCCAGGACGAGATGGCTAAAAGGAACGCCGAAGTGCCGCTCGACCGTCGCATCGAATTCCGCGTCGGCATCAATGTCGGCGACATCATCATCGACGAGAGCGACATATTCGGCGACGGCGTCAATGTCGCGGCACGACTCGAAGCCCTTGCCGAGCCGGGCGGGATTTGCGTCAGCCGGATGGTGCGCGACCAGGTGCGCGACAAACTCGCTTTGTCGTTCGAGGACATGGGCGAGCAGCAAGTCAAGAACATCGCGCGACCGGTGCGGGCCTATCGGGTGGTAACCGATGCCGCGATGCGGCTCGCCATCACGGCGGCACCGGGCAGGCGCAGGCGGGTACTGCGCCGGGTGATCGCAGCCGGCACCGCCGCTCTGGTCCTCCTCGCCATCGGGGCGACCGCATCCTGGCTCCTGTACTCGCCTCATCCGGCGCCGACCGCGGCTGACGCACCCCCGGCGCCGCGGGCGCTGCCTGACAAGCCGTCGATCGCCGTGCTTCCGTTCGCCAATTTGAGCGGCGATCCGGCGCAGGACTACCTCGCCGATGGACTGACCGACAACCTCGTCGACGCGCTGGCGGAGAACCCAGGACTGTTTGTCATCGCGCGCAACGCGACCCTGGACTATCGGGGCAAGGCGGTGGCGCCGCGGGCGGTGGCGAAGGATCTCGGCGTTCGCTACGTGCTGGAAGGCAGCGTGCAGAAATCGGGCGACCATATCCGGGTGACCGCGCAGTTGATCGACACCGTCAACGACAATCATCTGCTGTCGCAAAAATACGACCGCAACCTGACCGACCTGTTCGCGCTCGAGGACGACCTCAGCCTGCAGATCGCCGGTGCGCTCGATGTGCAGCTGAGGGGCGGAACGTTGGCCCGCGGCTCGGCTCATGACACGCGCAACCTCGAAGCCTGGGAGAACCTGGTAAAAGCGACCCAAGCCTACTTTCGCTTCAACCCCGCCGACGTGGGCGAGGCGCAGAAGCTCGCACAACGCGCCGTCGATCTCGACCCGAATTACCAGGCGGCGTGGCAGCTTCTGGCCTTCACGTATTTCGATCAGGCGGATCTGGGCTGGGCGCAAGATCGGATCGCAGCGCTCAACCGTGCCCGGCGGCTCAATGACAAGGTCCTCCAGCTGGACCCGGAGTCAGCGAGCCCGTACTGGCTGCGCGCCCGGCTGGAGATGCAACCCGACCTGCCGGAATACGACCCGGAAGCGGCGCTCAGGGACGCGCGGAAATCGGTCGAGCTCGCGCCCAACGACGACCCCAGCCACTGGACGCTCGGGCTTGTCTTCTTTCTGCTCGGACATTTCGACGAGGCGGCGGCGGAATTCGCGACCACTCTGCGGCTTAACCCCCTCCCCTATATCTGGGAGTCGGGCTTTCACGCAGTGACGCTGAGCGCCACTGGACATTACAAAGAGGCGATCGCGGAGATCGAGGGCGCGAGCGCCGCGCAACCGAAGAATCCCTTCGGGCTTTCCTTCCGCGGACGCATCGAGGGGTTTGCCGGAAATTACGCTAGCGCTGCGCGATGGTTCGAGTGGTCGCGGGAGGCCGATCCGGCTTCGTCACAGAGTGCCGTCTTTCTGGCTCAGATTTATGATCGGTTGGGACGGGTCGACGAAGCCATCAACGTGCTCGAGAACGGCCCGCCGCAGTGGCGGAGCGTCCCCGCGGTCCGCTTCTGGCTCGGCCTCTCCTACGCGCTGGCCGGCCGCAAAGAGCATGCGGCGGCGGAGTTTGCCGCGTTCCGCGCGCTCGCTCCGAAGTGGACGCTGTCGAGCACGCGCCACTTCTGGTCCCGCTACTTCACACCGCAATTTTCGGATCGCATTTCCGCCCTGTCGCGTGAATACGGCGTCCCCGAAAAATGACCGCACCCGCCGCGTCGCAGGGTGGGTACAACGTCACCGCGATCTCAGCCTACAGAGGTTGACGGGTCGGCTGCCGGACCATACGCTCCCGGCAGGATTACCGGAGGAGCAACCGTCATGGCCAAGATCGTCCTCGGGATTGCGACATCGCACACCCCGATGCTGAATACCCCGGCCAAGGACTGGCCGAGCTTCATCGACCGCGACGGGGTGCGCGACTTTCTCGACAAGGAGGGCGACCCCGCCACCTACGAGGAGTTGCTGACCCGCGCCGACCCGAGAGCCGCGCCGGAATTGACGCCGGAGCGGTTCGCCGCACGCCATGACGAGGCCCAGGCGGCGGTCGAGCGTTTGAAGCAAGCTGTGCGCCGCGCCGAGCTCGACGCGCTGATCATCCTCGGCGACGACCAGAAAGAGCTGTTCTACGAGGATCACCTGCCGTCCATCCTCGTCTACTACGGCGATACCATTCGCAACGTGCCGCTCTCGCCCAATTTCAAGGGCCCGGAATGGTCGCGACTGGCCACTGCGCGCTATTACGAAGAAAAAGTGCCCAGGGACTATCCGGTCCAATCAGCTTTGGCGCTCCATCTGATCAACTCTTTGATCGACCGCGAGTTCGACATCTCCTCGTCGAACGGATTGCCTCCCGGGCACGGCGAAGGCCACGCTCACGCCTTCGTGCGCAAGCGGCTGATGGAGGACCCCGACCTGCCGGTCGTGCCGGTGTTCCTCAACACTTATTACCCGCCGAACCAGCCGACGCCGCGGCGCTGCTGGAAGCTCGGCGAGGCGATCCGCGCGGCGGTGGAGAGCTATCCCGGGG
>JAFAHQ010000300.1 GCA_019237135.1 Alphaproteobacteria bacterium | reverse complement strand
CAGCAACCCATCGCCGGTGGTCTTGACGATGCGGCCCCTGTGGCCGGCGATCTTCGGATCGATAATTTCGGCGCGCAGCACTTTGAGCCGGCCGAGCGTGCCCTCCTCGTCGGCCTCGACCAGCCGCGAATAGCCGGCAACATCGGCGGCCAGGATCGCGGCGAGGCGGCGGGTCGCAGTCATTCTTCCGGCACTCCGGCCTTGCGCAGCCCCTCGCGCAGCCGTTCCGCTGGTTCTCCGATAAACGGCACGTTCTCGGCCATCCAGGCCAGCGAGAATTTTGGCTGCAACCGAAGCAGTGTAGCCCGCGCCTCGGCCGCCGCATCCATCTCGCCGAGCATTGCCAGTGCCGAGGTGAGCAGCCAATTCCTAGGAAGGTCCTCGGGGCTCTTATCGATCGCGTAGCGCGCGCAAGCAGCACACTCGGCATAACGCCCGGCGGTGAAATGGGCGAACGCAATCGCGCGTGCAGAGTAAGCTCCGACGAGCCGATCGTTGGGGCTCAGCCGTTGCGCGTACTCGGCGCAGCTGATGGCCTCTTCCTGCGCACCGTGAAGGGCGAGCGGAAGGCCCAGAGCACCATGACCTAACGCAAAGTTCGGGTTCAATTCCACGGTACGGCGCAACGCGCGGACGGCCTCATCGAAGCGACGCAGCCGCAGGAACAAAATCCCCTGCGCCAGCTGGGCCCAAGCGTCGTGGTCGTCGAGGCCGAGCGCCGCCTGGACTTCCGTGCTTATCTCCGGTACCGCCGCCCTCAACCCGCCCGACCAGGACGTGCGGCGCAACAGCACCCAGGCGAGCAGGCTGTGCGCTTGGCCATAATCGGGCGTGATCGCGATGGCGCGACGGCACAATGCCTCGGCATCGGTATTCGCTTCTCGCGTGCCCTGGCCGATGCAGGACAACGCGCGGATCACGCATTCCCAGGCATTGAGGCTCTCGGGCGGCTTACGCTGGCTGCGGAAATGCTCAGCCGCGTAGAGCTCGGGCTCGATCGCTGCAACCACGCGCTCGGTGATTTCGTCCTGCACGGCAAAGATGTCGCCCAGATCGCGGTCGTAGCGCTTGGCCCAGACGTGATTGCCGCTCTCGGCCTCGACCAGCTGCGCGGTGATGCGTAGCCGGTTGCCGCCTTTGCGGACGCTGCCTTCGAACACGTAACGCACGCCGAGCTCCCGGCCGGCCTGCTTCACATCAACGGCCCGGTCCTTGTAGGTAAAACTCGAATTGCGCGCGATGACAAAGAACCACCAGAGCTTCGACAGCGCGGTAGTAATGTCCTCGACCATCCCGTCGGCAAAATATTCCTGCTCGGGATCGCCGCTCAGATTGGCGAACGGCAGTACGGCGATCGACGGTTTGTCAGGTAGCGCGAGCACCGGCGCGGGGACAGTCTTCTTGTCCGTGACGACACGGAAGACGCGAACCGGCCGTGTGATGTTCTTTAGGCTCTGCTCGCCGATGTCCTCGAAGGCGAGATCGAGCCTGCCTGCCACGTCTTCCCGGACCCGCGCCGAGACACAGATCCGGCCCGGCTCGGCCAATCCTTCGAGGCGAGCGGCGATGTTGACGCCGTCGCCAAAGATGTCGCCGTCCTCGACGACGATATCGCCTTGGTGGATGCCGATGCGGAAATCGATACGGCTCTCGGGCGGTTGCAAGCGGTTGCTTTCGGCCATCGCCGACTGCAGCTCGGCCGCGCAACGCACCGCATCGACGACGCTCGAAAACTCGACCAGCAGCCCGTCGCCGATTGGCTTGACGATGCGGCCTTTATGGCTAGCAATTTTCGGATTGATGATTTGGGCGCGGAGAGCCTTCAGCCGGCCGAGGGTGCCTTCCTCGTCGGCCTCGATCAGCCGCGAATACCCCACGACATCGGCCGCCAATATCGCCGCGAGCCGACGTTCGATGCGAGCTTGGCCTGCGGGTTCCATACGCCTCCTCGCTCGCGATTCTACACGAAGCGGCGCCGGACGCGCATTAAGCATCGGCTTCGCCGACCGGTCCGCCATCGTTGCAACACGATCGAGCGGTATCATCTTTGGGCGTCTCGGGGGCCTGTCCGGCTAGGCCGGGTATTTCCCGGTTATTTCCCGGTTAGGATGATTTTTCCCGGTTTTGCGGCTGGAAATTCCCGCTTACGATGCCGAGTACGGCCCGGTCTTGATCCATTTATGTGTCTGAGATAGCAGGTATTATTCGTTCCGAGGCGAGCGGTTTTGATGCCCAGTCAGATTTTTTTCCGGGAATTTTCTCGGCAAACCGGGAAATTAGAATGCTCTCATGCCGCGGCCGGTCGCTCCGCATAAATCATCGCGCCGTGGCGCGCGAGGTCGCGCAGCATCGGGTTCGGCAGAAACCGCTCACCGTGCCGTTGCGCGAGCCGATAGCAGAGTTCGACAAAGGGCCCCACACCGAGCATGTCGATGTAAGACAAGGGGCCGCCGGTCCATGGGGCGAAGCCCCAGCCGAGCAGCGCGCCGACATCGGCGTCGGCGGGATCGGTCACGACCTTCTCTTCAAGGCAGCGAGCCGCCTGGAGCGCCTGGATTACAAGATACCGGGTCTTGACCTCGTCGACCGACGGCTGAATCTCGGCCACCGGCACCAGCTCGGACAAGCCTGGCCAGAGCTGCTTCGGGCCGTCCGGAGGATAGTCGTAGAAGCCCTTGCCGGCACGCCGTCCGGGGCGGCCCTGACGCTCGACCATCTCCGCGATCAGGCGGTCGGCCTCGGTCGCCCGGTACTCGTCGCCGAGATCCTTGGCCGTCTGAACGGCGACCTGGTGGATCAGGCTGATCGCGACTTCGTCACAGAGTGCCAGCGGCGCCATCGGCATCCCGGCGGCCTTGCCGCCATTCTCGATCAATGCCGGCTTGACGCCCTCGGCCAGCAT
>JAFAHQ010000390.1 GCA_019237135.1 Alphaproteobacteria bacterium | reverse complement strand
CACCTTCCACCTCGACCGGTACAACGATTTCCGTTTCGACGAAGCCGTGGCCGCTTACGACCTGAGACGTAACACGCGGCACTCGATCCCGCGGGAGCAGCAGCGCCTGCCGGAGATCTTCGGATATGCCTCGCTCTACGGCTGGTCGGAAGACAAGGCGCGCCAAGCCACCCGACCTGAAGGACAGAATTTTCCGGCCTACCTGCGCGCCCGCGGCTTCTCCTTGGACTAGCGCCGCGCGGCGACACCCTCCCTAGAAGCCGGCCGGACAAAGATTACATTGTGCAGCGGCCGAGCGGGCGGCATATCGCCCGCGGCCGCCCTGCCGCGAAAGGTCCGATGATCACGAGCTCCCGCCTCCACCGCACGGCCCCGAGGGTCGCTGCCGCGTTCCTGGTGATGATAACCCTCCATGGCTGCGACAGTGCCGGGGCCGGCACCGCTGCTTCGATCGGGGATGGCACCGATCTCGGCTTCTTCCGGGACGTGCTTAAACAGGTCGAGAAGAGCTATGTCGAGCCGGTCACAGACAACGAGTTGGTCAAAGACGCCTTGAAAGGGATGCTCACCAGGCTCGATCCGCATTCCGACTACATGGATCAGGAGCAGTATGAGCAGATGACGGCGGTGACCCGTGGGCAGTTCGGTGGCATCGGCGTCGAGCTGACGCTGGAGGCCAGAGTGCCCGAAGTGATCGCGCCGATCGACGGCACCCCAGCGGCTGATGCCGGTATCGAGCCGGGCGACCGGATTATCAAGATCGACGCCCAGTCGACCACCGGAATGGACGTCGAGGAGATCGTCAAACGACTGCGCGGCGTGCCCGGCACGAAGGTGACCTTGACGATCTCGCGCAACGATCGACCGCTGTTCGATCTCACCCTGACCCGCACCATCATCCGCGTCGTTTCGGTGAAGTCGGATCTCAAAGACGGCAATATCGGCTATGTTCGCATTGCCGCGTTCACCGAGGCCACATCGGCCGAACTCACCGGCGCCATCAGTCGGCTTAAAGATCGCGCGCACGGCCAATTGAACGGCTTGATCCTCGACTTGCGCAATGATCCAGGCGGCCTCTTGGACGCTGCGGTCGAAGTGGCAGGCGACTTCATCAACGGTGGAGTCGTGGTCACGACGCATGGGCGCGCCGGTCAAGACGATCATGTTTATCGCGCCCCGGCGACAGGCGATCTCCTGCGCGGAACTCCCATCGTCGTGCTGATCAACAGTGCCTCAGCCTCGGCCGCGGAAATCGTTGCGGGCGCGCTACAGGACCACCACCGCGCGACGGTGATGGGCACTCGGAGCTTCGGCAAAGGCTCGGTGCAAACCATCATTCCACTGGAAGGGCAAGGCGCGCTTCGGCTGACTACCGCTCTCTACTACACGCCCTCCGGGCGCTCGATACAGGGCCAAGGTATTGCGCCCGACATCGTCGTCAACCTACCGAAAAATCAGCAGGTTGCGAACGCCCTCGTGACCTACGAGAGCGACCTCTACGGGGCCCTCAAAAACAGCGGCTCGCTCGCCCCCGGATCGGCCAAAACGCCCGCCGCCTCGCTCCAAGGCGGCATCGCCGAACCTGCCGAGCATCCGATCAAACCCCTGATCATCGGAACCAGCAATGATGCGCAGCTCGTCGCGGCAGTCGACTATCTGCAAAAAGCAGTGCGCCGAGAGGCAGGAACTCATCCTGGTTGAGCCGATTAGCGCGGCGGCACGGGCAAGCGCAGCGAGAATGTGTAGCGGATCGCTCTTCCCACCCACCGCAGCAATGCCGCCGCGCTCTCCAGGTGCCCGTAGTCGTCGACCTGAAGCAACGCGAATAGCGCATATACTTTTCTCGGATCGAAACGGCTCAACAGGCGGATTCTGACGAACATCGAAATGCCAAGCTCCGAGACATGGTTATTCCGGACGGCTTCCTTCATCGTCAATTTGGGTATTACGACGATGAAGTCGCCGCAGTTAGAGGAATTGACCTCCTCCAGGCGACCGCGAAACGCGTCGTAGCCAAGGCGCCGCTCGCCGAGCTGAAAGGCAAAGCCGCGCGGAAAAAACAACCATAGGAACCAACGAAAGGTGTTCAATTTGCGCTCGAGGCCCGCAACATCCTCCGCCGATAGCGCAGCAGCTTCCTCGTCGGCGATGCGGCGTCCGGTGAGTGCCACTACCCTCGACCTCTCCATTGGTCGGTATTGCTCTAGCGCTACCGAATGGTGCGTGAAATCCGCCAGATCGAGCGTCGTATAGGGCGGCAACAACTCAGCGTTGGATTGCCAGTACCGCCGAAGGTCGTCATAGCTCGTTCGGTAATCATTAGCCCAACAGCTGTCCCGCCTTTCGAACACCGCTTGGCTTGCGAATGGAAGGTAGAAATCCGCCGCGAGCGCGTCACACAAGCCGCAAACGTAGTCGACATAGTGTCGGACCGGTTTCAGCGAAACGATCCCGGTCTCGTCGAGAAAGCTGTTGATGCAGCTCGCGGGTGAGTAGCTGCACAGTAACATCTTCGGCTTGGCGATCTTGTCTGCCATGCGCCGGATCGATCTGAGAACCGGCGGCTGCGGCTTTGCGTCGTTGAGGTTTAAGATCAACGCGCTCGGCGTGTCGATCAGCAGCATGCTGTCGTCATTCCAGACGGGGATCGACAGGATCGACACCTGCTCGCCGATTGCTCGCCACCGCGATGGCGGGACGGCTTCCGCGCGATATCCGTGCCGGGCCATGTACGCGAGGTAGCCCTGCTCGGCCAAGGCCGGGAACAGATACGCTGGGCCGCTGCCGAGCCGGCGAATACTCGGCATGTGGAAATGGTCAGGGTGTTCGTGTGTGATATAGATGTGGGGGCTCTTCGCCAGCCAGTCGACTTCCTCGGCGGTCGGATAATTCTGCAGCCACCAGCTACGCCAGTAGACCGATCCCACCAGCCACGGGTCAGTGATCAACAGCGGGCGCTCGCCGTGCCGGTAGAGCGCTAGGCAGGCGTGCCCGAGGGTTCTGAGCATAAGCCCCGGCTGCGCCGCCCGGGGCTCGAACGGCAAGACCACGGCTGCGATCTCGGCCCGCGCCTCAACCGAGCTTGGCTATTAGCGGCTGCAGGAATTCGCGCAGAACCGGCGACCATTTGGCGTGTTCCGGACCGCTCGCCGAATGCCCGAGATTGCTGTCGATCTCGAAATAGCGGGCATCCACGCCGGCGGCCGCGAGGTTGCGCATAACCCCGGGGGCGATCGACGGCGGAAACAGCCGGTCGGTGCGGCACAAGACGTAAAGGACCTTGGCCTGGATTTTGGCAAAGTCCTTTACCGTGTCGTAGCCGATAGTGCCGCGCCGAAGAATCACTAGCGAATTTGTGTCCCACCGCCCCACCCAGTCGAAGGCCTGCTTGCGAATCTCCGCCTCGCGCGACTCGCGGTCCGGGTAGCGAGAAGCAAGAGCCGCCTCGATGCCGTTGCGCTTGAGCATCTCGACGCGCAGCTCCGTCAATACTGTTTTGGCCCCTCCCCGTTCGTAATAGCGCCCGCCGTTCCATTCGGGATCGGCAGCCAGGCGAGCCTGCAGCTCGGCGAGTCGCTGCTCGACATTCTCCGCCTTGGGCGCCGTGACCACCGGCACCACCGCGTCCATGAAGTCAGGATAGGCGACGGCCCACTGAAAGGCCTGGTAGCCCCCATAGGACGGGCCGGCAACCGCGACGAGGTGCTCGACGCCGAGCGCGTCGAGGAGCGCTTTCTGCGCCGAGACGATATCGTACACCGTGATGGCCGGAAAATCAGGCCCGTACGGCTGGCCCGTCCGTGGATCGATGCTCGCCCCGTTGGTAGAGCCAAAGGACGAGCCGAGCATGTTCGAGGAAACCACAAAGAGCTTGTCGGTATCGATCGCCTTGCCGGGCCCGATCAGCCCGTCCCACCAGCCCGGCAGATCGCCGTTTGCCTGGTTGCGCCCGGCCGCGTGATGGCTGCTTGTATAACCATGCGCAATCAGCACCGCGTTCCTGCCATCCGCGGCGCGTCGGCCATAGATCTCGTAAACAATCTTCGCCGTCGGTAGGACGCTGCCGTTCTGCAGGCGGAAGTTCGGTATGAAAAATGTCCGATCCTCTACGGTCCCAAAATCTGCTCGCATCGGTACCATCCCCCATAGTCGCGACACAATTTGTGCCACGCGGGTCGTGACGATGTCACGACTCTGGTCGTACGATGTCGCCGCGACCTTTCCGCCAAAGCCGGAGCGCAGATGCGACGTGTCTTCGCAATTCTGACGATCGTTCTCCTTGTGGCCTGCGCGGATGAAGGGTTACCCCCCTTGGCGGGCGATCAAGTTCAGGTCCGCTTCCCTGCCGGCGGCGTCGTCGACGTGATCGAGGTTGACGCTGTCAACCGCCTGCCCCTGCGAAAGGCAGAGCTAATTGCCCCCGACGGTTTAGCGACCGCCGCCTCTTACCTTAACGTCAATTCGTCTCCGAGCGTCACCTCGTACCCGGCGCTGCCGAACAGAGCCTACGCCGGCGACACGTTCGGGGCGGGTAATATTGCTGCAGGTGTACCACTATCCGCTCTGACCGGAGGGGCTCCGCAGCAGCGTGCAGCGTTCTTCGCTATGGTCTCCAGCGCTTCGATTCCGCTTCCCGACCCGGTCGAGTATCGGCGAGATTGGCAAAGCTATCGCATCCGGCTCAGCTTCGGCGATCCGCCTGGCGAGGTCCAAACGCAGGAGGTGGACGCCCCCCAGCCGCCGCCTGGCGGTTAGAGAATGTTCGGGTTCGCACCCGTCGAGCGCTAACCCGACGCGTTTGCGCCGCCAACCCTAAGACCGCATCCGTCACCCGGCGTTTAGCGAATCAGACGTTGTCAAGTTTGGCGCCTCCGGGCGTTCCGATCATCGCCAGCACCTCCCGCCGGCTCAGCGGGTCGTCGCGAAAGGCGCCGAGCATGCGGCTCGTCACCATCATCACTCCGGGCTTGTGCACGCCGCGGGTCGTCATGCACTGATGAGCCGCCTCGATCACCACGGCGACGCCTTTGGGCTGGAGCACCTCGTCGATCGTATTGGCGATTTGCGCTGTCATTTTTTCCTGGATCTGCAAGCGCTTGGCGTAGACATCAACGAGCCGCGCGAGTTTCGAGATACCGACGACCCGCTTGTCCGGCAGGTAGGCGACATGCACCTTGCCGATGATCGGGGCGATGTGGTGCTCGCAATGCGATTCGAAGCGGATGTCCTTTAGGACAACAATCTCGTCGTACCCGTTGGTCTCCTCAAAGGTTCGTTGCAGCAGCCCGACTGGGTCCTCGTCATAACCGGCGAAGAACTCCTGGTAAGAGCGCACAATGCGATCCGGGGTCCCGAGCAGCCCTTCGCGCTGCGGATCGTCGCCCGCCCACCGGATCAAGGTCCGAACTGCCTCCTCGGCCTCTTCCCGGGTCGGCCGCCGCACCGCAGTCGGTTGCCGGGAACGGGATGCGGGCGCAAAGCGAGGTTGAGCGACAACTTGTGACATCAAATTCTCTCTGGAGGTCGGAAGGATGCGCGGCGGAACCCGGGTCGCTCCCGCCCAGCGCTCAGTTGAGCCGGACCGGCTGATGCGGGCTATCGAGCGAGAAGGCCGGTACCCGAACCCAAAAGCTTTCGCCCGCTCTCGTCTCCATCTGATAGCTGCCGACCATGATGCCGGAGGGTGTCGGCAGCGGGGTGCCGCTGGTGTATTCGAAGCTTTCACCGGGGCTGAGGACAGGCTGCTCGCCAACGACCCCAGGGCCGCGCACTTCCTGCATCCGTCCCTGACCGTCGGTGATCTTCCAATGGCGGTTGCGCAGTTGGACCGTTTCTTCGCCTCGGTTTTCGATGCGCACGTGGTAGGCCCACACGTAACGGTCCTCGGTCGGCGAGGAACGATCCTCGAGATAAAATGGCTTCACCGTGACTTTGATCGATCGGGTGGTTTCCGAGTACATCGCTGATACCCTCTCCTTTCAGCCGGCACGGTCGCCGGCCGCGCCGATACGGAGGCCGACGGGCACAATGTCGGCCGAGCGCCGAGAGCCGTCAAGATCGCCGCGTGGGGGCCAACAGGTCGAGCACGCGCTCGTCGGTGGCCTCTCGCGAGCCCTGCGGACTGATTGGCTGGATGCAAACATGGTCGGCGCCGGCGTCCCAATGTTGTTGGATGCGGCTTCGGATCGCACCCTCGTCGCCCCATGCTACCATCGCATCGACAAAGCGGTCGGAGCCCCCGCCGGCAAGGTCGTCGCCGCTAAAACCCTGGCGACGCCAGCCGTTGACGTAGTTTTCGAGCTGCAGATAGCGAGAAAGCGTCTGACGCGCTGCGCTACGCGCCTTTGTTCTATCGGTCTCGAGCAATACCCAGACCTCCGGGCATAAGAACTTGCCCGGCCCGAGAATCGTCCGCGCCTGCACGCTGTGCTCCGGCGTCGTGTTGTACGGGTGCGCGCCGTCGGCGAGCTCACCCGAGAGCGCCATCATCCTCGGCCCCAATGCCGCGACGACGGTCAGCGGCCGGTCGGCAGGTTGCGGTGCCGCATAGGGCGCCTGCCGCATTCCCTGGAGATAGGCGCGCATCGTCGCGACCGGCTTGCCGTAGGC
>JAFAHQ010000388.1 GCA_019237135.1 Alphaproteobacteria bacterium | reverse complement strand
TACGCATACACTTGATATGGATTGGATGATCCCCCGTGTGCCGGCGACGGGTCAAAGGGTCGAGTTTGCCTTTGTGGCCATCATTCAGTTCCAAGCCGGCAAAGTCGCCAACGAGCATCTCTATTGGGATCAGGCGACGGTGCTCTCTCAGTTGGGGGTTCTGGACCATCCGCTGGCGGCCGCCGGAGTTGGAAGTGCGGCACAACTTTTGAAGCTTCGGTGATCTCTACGCCGTCGGAGCGCGCTGCGCGCCGAAACGGGAAGGCCGACGCACCTGGGATGCAGAGGTCGAGCCGCGCCCTGCTTGAGGCGACGCCCGAAACTGGTGCAGTGTGCGCCGATCGCTGCACATCAGGCGGCTAGGAGGGGTCATGAAGATCGGTTTTGTCGGGCTGGGGATCATGGGGCACCCAATGGCCCTCAATCTGATCAAGGGCGGCCACGAACTTTTCGTCTACGGCAAGCGCCGGCTGCCGGCTGATATCCGCGAGGCCGGCTCGACGGTCTGCGACACCCTGAAAGCGATCGCCGAGCGTTCCGAGATTGTCATCCTGATGGTGCCGGATACGCCGCATGTCAGGAGCGCGCTGTTCGATCCGGAGGGCGTCGCCGAGGGGCTGTCGCCGGGCAAGATCGTCGTCGATATGAGCTCGATTTCGCCGATCGAGACCAAGCTCTTCGCCGGCGAAATCAACAAACAGGGCTGCGATTACCTCGATGCGCCGGTTTCGGGCGGCGAGGTCGGCGCCAAGGCGGCGTCCTTGACGATCATGGTCGGCGGACCCGAGCGCGCCTTCGCCAAGGTCAAGCCGCTTTTCGAGCTGATGGGCAAGAACATCACTTTGGTCGGCGGCAACGGCGACGGTCAGACTACGAAGGTGGCAAACCAGATCATCGTCGCGCTGACCATCGAAGCGGTCGGCGAGGCGTTGCTGTTCGCCTCGCGGGCCGGGGCTGACCCAGCCAAGGTCAGGGAGGCTTTGATGGGCGGGTTTGCCTCATCCCGCATCCTCGAAGTCCATGGCGAGCGGATGATCAAGCGCACCTTCGACCCGGGTTTTCGGATCGAACTGCACCAGAAGGATCTGAACCTCGCCCTGCAGGGTGCGCGTGCTCTCAGCCTGTCATTGCCGAATACCGCCACGACCCAGGAATTGTTCAACGCTGCCGCCGCGCTCGGGGGCAAGGGCTGGGATCACTCCGGGCTGGTGCGGGTGCTCGAGCATCTTGCGGGTCACCAGATCGCGAAATAATTCCTCGAGGAGGAGAGCCCTGAGAAGGGCGGCGGGTCAACTCAGGTCGTCGTCGGGCTCCTCGTCGCCATCCGATTCGACGGGCTCGGGCTCATAGTCGGCATCGAGGATCATATCGGGAAAAGCACAAATATTACAATTCTCGCACCACCAGCCGGGCCCGAACACTGGGTCTCCGCAATGGGGACATTCGCTCGATGGAGGTTCACCTTCGAGAGCGGCTTCGAACCGGGGTCTCGTGCACGCCAAACAAGATGATATGGTCATATATGCCTGTTAACGTTTGCCATTATCTGTAACGGTTTGTAACATGCAGGGCGTCGAAAATCAGTCAGCGTAAGCGTCAGATCGCTCGAAATTTTCGTCAGTTATCTGTCAAATGCGAGATAATTGCCGAAAAAGCGAACGCTGACTACCATTCGTTAATGATTTGGTTGCCATAGCAGCAATCTGAAACCGTCCCAAGACGACCCCTCCGGGCCTCGCTCCGCGCTCTGGGAAGGGCCGAGACGCTGAAGCCTCAGCCTCGCCCGAGGACGCGGTTTAGGGTACGGATCGCGTTGTCGGAGCCGGGTTGCACCTCGGCGTGCGCCGCCGCGAGGTAGTCATAGAGCCGGGCGACCGCGGCGTACATATCCCGCGACGGCGGGTTCTGTTCGAGAAAGTCGGAGATCTCCTCCATCTCGGCGACCCAGCGATAGGCCTTGTCGTACATCCCCGGGATGCTGTTTCGCATGCGCGCGAGCATCTGCGGCTGGCTGGAGGAGAGCTCGGCGATCAACGCCTCGGCGCAGCCGAAGCGCGCCGCGCCGAGCAGCATCGCCGCCGCAATCGCAGTGGTGCCTTTGGTGATCCCGGCATAGGACATCTTGACGCCGGAAGCGGCGCCGATCGGACCGTCAATAACCCGCCAATCGATGCCCCAATCGCGCAACACCGCAGTCTGCGCCGCTGTCGGCCCCGAAGCGTAAATCGCCGGACTATAGCCGGGG
>JAFAHQ010000385.1 GCA_019237135.1 Alphaproteobacteria bacterium | reverse complement strand
ACCAGCTTCTCGGCCTCTATAGCCGGCGTGTGGCACACGGGGTTTGGCGCGACTACGCGATCGATCATCGCGATGGAATGGCGCTGTTCTCGGTGTTCCGTCACACCCATGAGGCGCCGGCCTACCGCATCGTCAAAACCGCGCCGGCGGTGGCGCGCCCGGCCGAGTTTACCGTGCAAAGCGGGCGGCAGAGGCTCCGCGTCTCTGCGAGCCTTACTGATGCCCTGGATTTTTTTCGAATGCCCCTCAGCCTGGTCGGCACGGAAACCGGCTAGCGGGCGCCGCGTATCGGTAGCACCCGCTCGGCGATCCCGTAGGTCGCCCCCGCATTTGCCATTGAAGCTGAATTGTTACTCGGACAGCACCGAGCCGAGAAATTCGAGGGCTGCCGTCAGGCCACTCGCGCGATGCGGGATGCCAGCCCGATGCAGCCCCATCTCGACACCGGCCAAGGTACCGCACAGCATCAGGTCGTTGAAGTGGCCGAGGTGGCCGATGCGAAAGACTTTGCCCTTTAGCCGGCCGAGACCTGTACCGAGCGACATGTCGAACGCGTCGAGGATAATCTCGCGCAATCGGTCGGCGTCGAACCCTTGCGGGACGAGGACCGCAGTCAACGAGTTGGAATGCTCGCGCGGATCGGCGCACAACACCTCCAGACCCCAGCCGCCGACCGCGCGCCGGGTCGCCTCCCCGTGGCGGGCGTGGCGATGGAATACGGCGGCCAGCCCTTCTTCATCGAGCAGCATCTTCAATGCTTCGCGCAGCCCGTAGAGCAGGTTTGTCGCAGGCGTATAGGGAAAGAAGCCGGTCCGCCCCGTTTCGAGCATCGCCTCCCAGTCCCAGTAGGAGCGCGGCAGCCGCGCCGTCTTATGCGCCGCGAGCGCCTTTTTCGAAACCGCGTTGAAGCCGAGGCCCGGCGGCAGCATCAGCCCCTTCTGCGAGCCCGCGATCGTGACATCGACCTTCCAGGCGTCGTGGCGATAGTCGATCGAGGCCAGCGACGAGATCGTGTCGACCATGTAAAGCGTGGGATGATGGGTCCGGTCGATCGCCTCGCGGATTTCGGCGACCCGACTCGTGACCCCAGTCGAGGTCTCATTGTGAACGACGCACACCGCCTTGACGGCGTGCTCTTTGTCGGCGGCGAGCTTCTCCTCGATCAGCGCCGGATCGACCCCGTGCCGCCAATCGCCCGATACGAAATCGATTTCGAGGCCTAGCCGGCTCGCCATCTGATGCCACAAGGTCGCGAAGTGCCCGGTCTCGAACATCAGCACCCGGTCGCCGGGAGACAATGTGTTCGACAGCGCCGCCTCCCACGCCCCCGTCCCCGACGAGGGGTAGACGACAACATTATCCTCGGTCTGGAAGACCCGCTTCATCCCCGCCACGATCTCCTGACCGAGCAGCGCGAATTCCGGCCCGCGATGGTCGATCGTGGGCCGCGCGATCGCCTGCAACACGCGATCCGGCACATTTGTCGGGCCGGGAATCTGCAGGAAGTGGCGCCCGGTATGAGGCGGGGCGATGTTCTTCATTGGATGCTCGATCGTTGGGGCTTCATCACCACGATCTTGGCGTCGCGAGGGCCGATCGCTGCTGCGGGCTTCAACTGAGGCCGTAGAGCCTGGCGGCGTTGTCGTGCGTCAGCTTTCTGCGCATCTCAACGGAAAGCCCTGCCATCTGCCGTTCGATCGCCGCCCGCGAATTGGGCCAGACGCTATCGGGATGCGGGTAGTCCGAGGCCCACAAGAGATGGCCGTCGCCAAAGAACTGCACCAGCGACATCGCAACCCTATCCTCCTGAAAGGTCGCGTAGATCTGACGCTTGAACAATTCGCTCGGCTTGGTTTCGAGCGCGATGCCGCCCTTGTCAGCCCAGAACTCGTTGGCCTCCCACAGCCGCCAATGGCGGTAGTCGAGCTCCTCGACGAGCCAAGGTAGCCAGCCCGTGCCGGCCTCCGCCATGACCATCCGGAGCTTCGGATGGCGCTCGAGGATGCCCCAGGCGAACAGATCGACAAAGGGTTCGAGGAAATTGCCCATGAAGAATTTGGTGTTCTCGAAGACGCTCGCCGGCTTGCCGACTGCGCGATCGCTCAGCCTGCCGAGAAAGACCGTGATGTGCCAGGAGAGGATGATCCCCGTGTCCTCGAGCAGCGACCAGAGGGGCTCCCAGCCCGGGTCGTCGAGCTTAGGCTTGATGTTGGCGATCTGCAGATTCACCTGGCGGACCCCGCCCTTCGTTGCGAGCCGCGACAGTTCGGCCAATGCCGAGGCCGGAGTTTCCGGCAGCATCGGCACACCGATCAGCCGGTCGGGTTCCGCCCCGCAGAACTCAAGAAGCCAGTCGTTGTAGACGCGGTAGCACGCCTCACGAAGCGCCGGGTCGTCGGTCGATATTTGGAAGATCGGGCCGAATATGACCTGAGTCTGGACCCCGTCGCGATCCATGTCGGCGAGCCGCAATTCGGCGACGGCCGGCCGCCGCACGCTCTGATCGTAGATCTGTGCGCGATCGAAGGCGTTGTAGAGCTGCTTGACCGGCCGCGAAGTCCCGTCCCCCGGCGGCTTCCCGACCCAGCTGCCCCAGACCTTGCCATCGCAGATCCACACGGCTTGACCGTCGCGCTCCTCGATACGGGGCGCCCGAGGGCGCAACGCCGCGGGTAGCCGCGTCAACCACAAGTCTTCCGGCAGCTGGCCCAGATCCATATGGTCGTCGCAGGAGATTAGCTGGTTCGCCACGATGTCCTCCTATCCTTGCCCGCGGTCGCTGCCGGATTGTAGGGCTTCCCCGATGGTTCGGCGATGCGGAAAACGCGCATCCCCTTCGCTCAGACCGTCGACTCCCATATTTCCGAGACAGAATAGGCTTCGTCAGCGCCCGGCCAGGGCGGCATCGTGACCGCGATCACTTCGAGAGGCTCGCCGCCGTCGCAGCGAAACTGGAAGTGCGTACCGGTCGGAATCGTGATCGAGACGCCGGGAGCCACGTCGGTGATCTCCTCGCGGTCGCCGAGCCTGCGCCAAAT
>JAFAHQ010000076.1 GCA_019237135.1 Alphaproteobacteria bacterium | reverse complement strand
TCGGGCCCGATCCCGTCGCCGGCGAGCACCGCAAGGCTGATTTTGCCGTCCGTCGTCATTCTTTGACCCTCCTCCCTCGTTCACGGTTTGCTCGGGAAAGCGGTGCCACCGCCCTGCAAGGACGGCGGTTGACGATCCGTTGGCTAGGGCATAATCGTTGAAAAACAAACGGGCAACCGGAGACCGCAAACGGCGCCGCCCGGGAGGAAATGATGGCTGAACAGACTTCCGACGACCTCTTGGCGCTGTTCGACGGCGCGTCGCTCAACCGCCGTTATTGGGCGGCCTTTATCCTGATGTCGGCGGTCTTCGTATTCGATTTTTTCGATTTTCTGGTCGTCGGATACCTGCTGGCGGTGGTCGGTCCGGAGTGGCACCTGACCTACGGCCAATCGGCGGTGATCCTCTATAGCGGCGGCATCGGCGCGATCCTCGGCGCTTTGGTCTTCGGCGCTCTCTCCGACGCTTGGGGGCGCAAGTATCAGATCGTCATCGGTACGTTCATCTGTGCATTCAGTTCCGGGCTGATAGCCACGATTCCCGAGGGCGCGTGGTGGCTCTTCGCGATTTTGCGCTTCTTCGTCGGCGTCGGCCTGACAGCGGCGGTGACGCCTGCCTTGACCATGGTCGTGGAGCTCACCCCGACACGGCACCGCACATTCGCAACGAGCTTTTATGTGGTGTTCGCCTCAGCAGGAGGTTTTCTCGCCCCGTTGATTTCGGCTGCGCTGCTCGGGCCCTTCGGCTGGCGCGGCGTCGCACTGCTCGGCTTTATCGCGGCAATCATCGCCGTGCTGGTCTGGGTGTTCACCCCCGAATCGGTGCGCTGGCTCGCGGCGAAGGGCCATTTCGTCGAGGCTCGCGCCGAAGTAGCGCGGCATCTGGGCGCGCCCCTTCAATCGATCCCGCTGCCGACCGTCCCGCCTGCCGTCGTGCCGCGCGGCAACCTGCTCGACCTCCTTTCCCAGCCGCGGATGTTCTGGGAGACGATCTTGATCTGGGGCGGCTCGTCGACGGCGGGCTATGGCGTCTATTTGTGGGGGCCGACCATTGTCGCGCTGCTTCTCAAAGTGCCGGTCCCGCAAGCCGCCAAATATTTCATCTTCGTATCGGCCGCCGGGGTCACCGGTAAGATCATCGTAACCTTCCTCGCCCCGCTGATCGGCCGGCGCGCGCTGGGAGTGCTGTGGGGCTTCGGGGGTGTGGTCGCTCTCGCCGCCGCCGGGTATTACAACGGCGTCCTGATAAACGGGTTGCCGTTGCTCGTGATCCTGCTGTGCTGCTCGACCTTCTGCATCGAGGGCGGCTTCTCGAACCTGGCGCCCTATACGGTCGAGAGCTATGGCGTGCGCATGGGCGCGCGCTCCTCCGGTCTCGGGCAGACGGCGAACGGTGTCGGTAAGATCCTCGGGCCGTTCAGCCTCGCGCTGATCGCGGGCACCAGCAACATCGTCTCGCCCAAGGCGACGGAGGAGGCGGTGTTCCCCGCCTTCTTGTTTCTGGCCTTCTGCATGCTGCTGGTCGGGTTGTCGTTTCTGTTCCTCGGCGTCGAGACGCACGGTCGAGCAATCAAGCTCGGCGAGGAAGAAGAGGCACCGGCGCCCGGCGTCGCGCTCGGCACTCAGGCCCGCTGAGCGCCATCTAGGTAGTACCGACCGCCTCGCGGCAGACGCCGATGCGGCGGGCGTTCTTGGCCCAGTAGAACAGCGGAGTCTCGCCGCTCGCGGTCCCCTCGCGCAACGCGATCGCCCGGGCGAGCATGAACCGCGTCACGTCGCGAAATGATGCGAGCGCCTCACGCCCGATCGGGTGCCAGCCGACATCTTCGAGTTCCTCGCTCGCCATCGGCTCGCCGAAGACATTCCTGCCGTCACCGAGAAAGAACCGGGTGTTGAACCGGCGGAAAGAGTGGGACGGCGTGATCGCCCGGCCGACATAGGTCAGCAGGTCCATCGCTGCTACCAGGCCCCGCTCGAGATAGGCTCGCTCGATCGGTGCTGTGCCCGAAGGAGCCGACAGCCGGCCGCCCGGGCGGCCGATCAGAACGCCGGTTTCCTCCCAGGTCTCGCGCAACGCGGCGCGGGCAGAGCGCGCGAGCTTGGGCCCCAACGTTTCTGCTCCGGCCTCGACGCTCCAGGCGATGCGGTCCGGCGGATCGATAGCGCCGCCGGGGAAGACGTAGACGCCGGGCATGAACCCGGCATCACGCGGGCGGCGGCCGGCCAGCACCTCGAGGTCGTCGTCCGCGCCGCGCAACAGGATCAAGGAGGCGGCGTCGCGCGGACGCACGACCGCGATGCGCGCTTTGCCCGATGCGCTTTGCATGTTCGGGCGATTTAGTGGCCTGATCGTCGATTTAGTCTCCCTGATCTTTCGATTTATTTCCCTGTTCGGCCGCGTAGGGAATTTGCACTCCGTTGCTTCCAAATATCAAACACTTGTCGGCACGGAATCGGTCGCCGGACCGCCCGGAATCGGGTTCTTCGTTGTATATTCCCGTCCACCAGGGAAACGCGGCGGGTCAGCCATCCATAGCGCGAGCCACTTTACGCGCGCTCGGGCTCCGCAACCGCCGCCGACCACGGCGACATCACGTCGGAGATGCCGTGATTGACCCCGTCGGCGCCACGCAGCACGAGGTTCGGGCAGGCGAAACGGGCCGGAAAGGCTCCGTGCTCGACGAGGGTGGCGCCAGGTAGCGCGGACAGCCGCTCGACGATTGCCGCCGGTAGACGGCGGTCGATGCCGATCCGATCGCTGCCGTTGACATCGACGCGCGGATGGTGCGCCGCTGCAAACGGCTCCATGCCGAAATCGACCACAAAGCTGGCCAATTGCAAAACCGCGCCGAGGATGCGCCGCCCGCCGGATGCGCCGACCCCCAACCAAGGCCGCCGGTCGCGGGCAACGACGACCGGGCACATATTCGTCAGCGCCCGCTTTCCGGGCCCGATCGAATTCGGTCTTCCAGGTTGCGGGTCGAACCACATCACGCCGTTGTTCATCAGAATGCCGGTCCCCGGCAGCACATAGCGGCTGCCGAAGCTCGACAGCAAGGTCGTGGTCAAGGCGACGAGGCCGCCCTGACGATCGACCGCCGTGATGTGGGTCGTCGAGGTCGGCGCACCGGCTTCGACATCGCCCATGGTCTCGAGCCGTTCGGCATAGGCATGCCGCAAGATGTCGATTACCGCTTCGAAATAGGTGGCATCGGGGATGCCGCCGCCGAAATGCCGCTCGGCGAGCTGTCCGAGAATGCGGGCGAGGGTCGGCCCCGCGGTCATACCGGATGTGGTCTGAAACGTCGTACCGCGATAAGGGATGTCGAGTGCCGGGACTATGCGCGCGCGATACCGGCCCAGATCCTCGGCCGACAGCGCCCCGCCGACCGCTCGGGTGTCGGCGGTGATCGAGCGCGCGATCTCGCCCTGATAGAAGTCGTCCGGTCCGGCCTTTGCGAGCCTCTCGAGGGTCTCGGCCAAACGACCGAGCGGCAGGTTCGCATGGTCGGCATCGGGCGGGCAGACCGGCGGCAGACTATCCGGCAGCCAGACGCGCCGGCTCTCTTCGTAGCGGCGCAGATCGGCCGCGGCGCTTGCGACCTTGACCGTCGTGAACCAGTCGACCGGCAAGCCCGCCCGGGCGAGCGAGATCGCCGGCGCGACCAGTTCATGCCACGGCATTCGACCGAAACGCTCCAGCGCGAGTGCGTAGCCTCGCACCGCGCTCGGGATCATGAAAGACAGCGGCCCGTGGATGTTGCGGTCGCCGACGACTTGCGGCCAGGTGAACAACTCGGTCCGCATCTCGCCGGTCAACGGATAGGCCGCCGGATCGAGCGCACTCGGTGAAATCGGGCCGAAATCCACAACCTCAGCCCGTTCGGCGCCGGCCTGCTGCACGACCATGAACCCGATCCCGCCGAGCCCGCTGTTCCACGGCTCGACCGCCGCGAGCGCTAATGCGGTGGCGACAGCGGCATCGACTGTGGTGCCGCCGGCCGCCAATATCTCGGCGCCGACCCTCGCCGCAGTCGCGTTTTGGGAGGCGACGATCCCGCCGCGCGACGACACACCCGGTTTGCGGATCTCCCAGTTTTGCGTCAGGTGCATGTCCCGCGACACTCAGGTCAAGGTGATCGAGTCGACCCGGGTCGTATAGAAGGCGTAGTAGCCGGCGAGCCCCGACACTTCGTCATAGGGTGTCGGGTAGGCCCACACGGCGTTCTCCGACCGGCGCAGCGAGCCCCCGCCGGCCGGAACTTCGATCGTCCAGTAGGAGGCTTCGCCTTTGTACGGGCACCGGGTGTGGTGTCCGGTCGGGCGCATCAGATCGAGCCGGACGTCCTTCTCCGGGAGATAATGCACCGGCCCGTGGCCGGTCTCCTCGACGCGCAGCGCGGCACTGCTGTCGGCAATGGTCTCGCCGCCGAAAACGACTTTGACCCGCCGGTTTTCCGACAACAGGTCGACACGATAATCGGGGCGGGTGGCAAAACCCGGGGCGTGGTTCGGCATTTCGATTTCCTCCACAGAGCTGTCACTTTGCGGTCGCGGCATGCGCCTCAAACGACGCGATGCAGCTTGCGTGCAATTGGGGGTCGTTGATCGGGCCGCATTCGATCGCCTCGCGCTTTTTGCGGAAGGCGGGATTGCTGCGCAACGCCTGCTCGTATGCCTGGCTCTCGCGTACGTTCGCCGCCGCACCCGGATAGGGTGGCATCTGGGCCGAAGCCACTCCGGTAAAACCGATCAGCAGCGCGGCGGCCGATATCATCCATGTATAGCTCGGCATCCTTCTGTTCCTTCCCTGTCCGACGCGAAGAGGCTGGCGCTTCAATCCGCCATCGTCAAGCCACCGCTGACGCTCAACACCTGCCCGGTGATGTAATCAGACCGGGCGCTCAAGAAGAACATGACCGCCTGCGCGATCTCGATCGGCTGAGCGATTCGGCGAAACGGGATGGCCCGGGTCAGCGCCTCCTTCATCCGCTCGGGTTGGCGCTGGAAGAGCGGCGTGTCGGTCGGACCGGGGCAGACACAGTTGACATTGATGCGGTAACGCGCGAGTTCGCGTGCGAGTGATTTGGTAAACGCGATCAGCCCGCCCTTCGCCGCGGCATAAACCGTTTCGCCCATGCTGCCGACCCGCCCCGCATCGCTCGATATGTTGACGATCTTCCCCGTGCCCGCCGCCACCATCGGCGGCAGCAGGCCACGGGTCAGCCGCACAGCGCCCATCAGGTTAATGGCGATGACGCGGTCCCACATTTCCGGCGGATTTTCCAGAAACGGCTGGATCTGATCCCAGCCGGCACCGTTCACCAAGCCGTCAACGCACGCGACCCGCTGATGAACGGCGACGACAAAACCATCGATCGACGGCTTGTCGGTGAGATCGACCGGCAGATAGTCGATATCGAGATGTTCGTCCGAGCCCTCGGCGGCGGTTGTGCGTCCGCCAGCCTCATCGATATCGCCAATCACGACCCGCGCCCCCTCGCGGGCCAGCAGGAAGGCGGTCGCCTTGCCGATCCCCGAGGCGCCACCGGTGACGATGACCGTCCGATCGCGCATGTCCATCGGTGTGCCTTTCCCGTTGCCGGCGTCGGTATGGATGTTCCGCGTGGCCGGCCAGCGATGTCAATCGTTGACGATGCGCGGGCGCCGTCTATGACGCGGGGGTAGTGTCTCACTTTCAAATTTCAAAGTCAGACACTACCGACGCGAGTGTTCGCTTGCCACACCGCATCCCCGGCCCTAAGGTGTCGTCGGCGCTGTCGGCAGCCCATTCACCGAAATGTGCGGAGGGGGAAGAGGATCCGCGCCTCGTTGGCGGCAGGGGCGAACCAGATGCAAGGTGACCCGAGTTCCCCCGTCTATTTCATCCTGCACATTCCGAAGACCGCTGGGGAGACCATCGAGTTTCACCTCGAAGAGCATTGCGGCCCCGGTATCGTATGGCGTCCGGCGGCCCCGCCACGGTGGGCGGAAACGGTATTGGGCCGCCGATACGAACTTCGCAGTCTGCCGGAACTGTCGCGCGTTCGAGTGGTCGTCGGACAACATATCGGACAATCGCTCGAGAGGTATTTTCCCGGCAGGGAGATCCGCCGCGCTGTCTTGCTTCGTGACCCTGTTGGCTTACAGGTCTCGTTCTACAACTACATGAACATGCGGTGCTCAGCCGAGGGGCGGGGCACCTATAGTTTCGGGCTCCACCTGAGAGCACTCCAGCGCAACCTTGTCGCCTACCTTCTACTCTGGCAATGGTGCGAGATCCCGTGGTCGCGCTTGGCGGTGATGGCGGAAAAGCGAAAATACGAGGTGCTGAACGAGACGCTCTCGGCTTTTTGGTTCGTCGGCCCCTATACCGAGTGCGATCGGCTTATCGCGGCGCTCGCCCCTGATCTCGGCGTCCCGCCGGTTGCATGGCGCAGGAACACCGCCGAAGAGTGGCGAAAACTGGTCGATTGGCAACCGGTGAAGGCCGCCGAGCTTTCTCCGGCGGCGCAGCGGGCCATCCTGGTCAACAGTCCGCTCGACCAAGCGCTATGGGAGAGCTGGAGCAGCGCGGGGTTCGATACCGCCGCGGTGCGCCCGCTGCGCTTCGACCCCTCCTGGGAATGCTCGTTCTCCCTACACTCGGTCACCCGCCCGGCGTTCGTATTCATCAGGGATTTCCTGCAGGACTGGTTGCCGCGGCTAACCAAGGCAGCATATCGAGCGAACACCAGAAAGCGTGCCCGCGCTATGCTTGCCGCGCTGAACGACGATCCGGAGAACCCCGGCCTTTGGCGAACCGTTCTCTTGTATTGCCTCAGGACAGGACGAAGACTTTGTATTCCCGACCGCTTGGTCGGATCGGTCGGCGACCTTATGGATCCGGATTTTTGCATTACCAAGGCAGAAGTCTTGCTTCGATGCGGTCGGCGCGGCCCCGCCAAGCGGTTTCTCAGGCGAGCTGCTGTCTTAGGCAAATCGCGTCGGCAGGTGAAGGAGCTGACGCTGAGAGCCGCTTCACAAGATTCCGAATTTCAGGTGCTCATTGTCAAAGCGGATCGGGCGCGCGACCTCAAAGGCTGGCGTGTGGCAGAGAGGCATTACCGCGCGGCACTCGCCCTCTATCCCGGCCACTTCGGATACATGGTGCAATATGCTCATTGCCTGAAGGAGCAGGGGAAATTCGTCGCGGCAGAAATATACTACAGGTCGGCGCGGGCGCTGGGCGCCCCCTGGAGTGATGTGTACGAGCATCTCACCTTCGTCGCCGCCCGGCAAGGATATCTAGCAGTGTCGGACCCTGCTTCTGGTGCCAACTGGACCGCCGATTCCGCCTTATTCTTGGACGGTCCGCCAACGAAGGCGGACGTCGATCTCGGGTATTTGGCTTTGACGGAAGGGAAATCCATCGACGAAAAACAAGTCCTCCAGCTCCTTCGAACCCAAAGAACCGTTCGAGACATGCTTTTCCACCTAAGAGAGAAGAGGTGCGGTGAGGAGGTGACTGCAGTGGCGGCGCAGCCATGCTAAATTGGCTGCACCCTTCGTCCAAGGGGTGGTGAGCCGCAGATGAGAAGTGCCCTCGGATCCGTAGAGCTCTGGTTACACGTTGGCCAGGAACGCCTCAATTTTCCGAAAATAGAGATCGTTGGAGATTGCGACTGTCGAACGATTCTCGGCGCCCTGCGACCAAGGGGGCGGCGCTTCGCAAAGACGCCGTATGGCTGTCAGCCACCCCAAACCGTCGAGAGGATCGAGGCGGGTCAAACCCCTTTCGCCCATGGCCCGAAAACACGACAGATCGGAGGCGATCACCGGAGTTCCTGCCGCAAGCGCTTCGGCGACCGGCAACCCGTAACCTTCTGCAAAAGAAGGCATCAGCAAAGCGCGAGCATTGTCCAGGAGGCGCTTTACAGCCGGGGTCGACAGGCCCGAGACCTCAATGACATGCTCGCGGAGCTCCGGACATCGGTCCAGCATGTCTAGGGCATTTTCATTTTCCCAGCCGCGGACCCCGGCCACAACCAATTTTGGCGTTTCCGGGCCCATCGACCGGACTAGCTGCCGCCAAAGATGAAACAGTAACAAATGATTTTTGCGTGGCTCGATCGTGCCGCAAATGACGAAATACGGACGAGCGGCGAGTATCTCGTCGTGCTCTCTTGGCTCGCAGAATACTGGCGAGACCGGCAACGGCGCGACGATGATCGGCATCGTCTTCCGCCCTGACTTGGCGAGATACCCGAGAAACGCTTCCGCCACGGTCGCCGTCGAAACGATCGCTCCGGCACCCAACCGTGCGACGGCGTTTAACTTTCTCGTATGAAGTTGGAACTCCTTTGGACGGAAGAACTCCGGATGCTCGAGCGGCAAGAGATCGTGGATCAAAAATACTGTCTTGACGTCTGGCCGCGCTTGCAACCAGCTAGTATAACGGGGGCGATGAAGGACGGACTGACTTACATTCAAATAGACGGCGTTGGCGGCGATTTCCTCGATCCGACACCATGCGGCCATGTGCAACAACGCCATTCGGGCATAAGGGGGCGTGTGTCGCGACCATTGTCGGGCCCGCAGAGACGACTGCACCCCAGCCAACGCCTCTCGGACACGCAGGAACTTGCCGTCGGTCTCCGGGCTCTGGGTCTCACGCCAACGCCTTTGGGCGGCCTCGTAGATTTTACGAGCGACGCCGCTGCGGATTGCGCGCGGACCAACCGGTGTGGACAGCAGCGCCTTCCGGTTGGGCATGTCGACGGCCAGGAAATGGGCCGCGAAACTTGCGTTGACCCGCTCGATCCCGGAGGGAGTAGTTCGGGCGAGACGTCGAGACAGCAAAGTGATGTCCAGAACAACCTCGCGATCGAGACTGCGGCGAGGTCGGTCTTCGCCAACTGTTATTTGCTCGGCGATGGAGGATTTGCAGCCGGTTGCGAATGACCCCGCAACATCCACTCCCGGCTCAGTGGCCGTTGCCCGGCGAGCTTCGCCGGAGTTCACGTCGGCGTAGCCCGGCTGACGTGACTCGCATACAAAGGCCGCGGACGAAGCCCGAATTCCTGCATCGATTATCCCGGTGACCTTCCACGCCTGAGATAGCGTACTCCAATGCCAAAAATAGCGCGCGGGCCCAACGCGGGCAATTCACCAACATCCGACGGAGGTCCCTTTCGTGGTCGAAGCCGGCGCTGGCGGAATCTCGCTGGATCCGGGGACCCGAGAACGTGGATTGAGCCGTTCGTCTTTGGGCGAGGCCTGTCCTTCATACGACAGCTGTGTTCGCTCCTTGCCCGTGCTCAAACCCGCCGTGCTCTCTGGCAGTATTGGGTCGCCGACGTCGCGATGGGGCTCGCGACTTATGCGGTGCATTACCCGCTGCGCCTTTTACCGTTGGATGCCTGCTCGGCGATCGGAGGGGGGCTGGGGTTGCTCGTCGGGTGGTTCCGCAGGTCTCACGTGCCGCAGCTGCGTGCCCGCGCGTCCTTCGCGCGGTTGCACCCGCGGAGAGCCGGAAAACGCGATCTCGACGCAGCGATGAAGCGGATGTGCGCCAACATCGGCCGTGTGTACGCGGAATACAACATCCTCGACCTCTTATGGTCGGCCGGGAGGATCACGGTAACGGGGCAAGAACATCTCGCCGCCTGTCGCGATGGTAACCGTCCGATTATCGTTTTTGGAGTGCACCTCACCAGTTGGGAGGTTATCGGGGCGACGCTCCTCGGCCTGGGATACGACGTCTACACCCTCTATAGGCCGGCCGGAAACCGCTTTCAGGACCGAATCGTCGTAGCCGTGCGCATGCGAGGCGGGGCTAAACTCATTCCTCCCGGTCCACGTGGCGCACGCCAAGCGTACCGCGTTCTCGTTGATCGTTGCGGCCTTTTTCTGACCTGGGTCGACGAACGGACTGATGGGAATGCCCGAGTGCCGGCCTTCGGCAGACAGATACGCCGAGACGGTAATCTCGCGGCCATGATCCGGCTCGCTAATCTCACGGGAGCTCAGGCGATTCCCGCCTATGTCGAGCGACAACGCGGCGCGCGTTTCCACACCACCTTCGGGGCGCCGGTCCGGTTTCTTCAGGGGGGAGATGAATCGACAGCGCATTTGGCCAATCTGCGAAATCTGGACGCGCTGATTTCGTCGATTATTCTCCCGCGCCTTGAAGATTGGTGGATGCTGCCGGGCCTTCGGTTCGACTGACGATCGCCAGCCAACAGCGTTAGTGGCCAAAATCTGACATTTGGTACCCTGTCCACGGGACTGCTCAGGTGGCTAGGCGATGTTCCAGTTTGCCGATGCTATTTGTCCGGAATGGCCAAGCCCGCTCCAACCCGTCGCCCAGCGAACGCTCTCGTGGCTGAGGCTTGGGCAGAAGTGCGTGAACCTCTGGATCGCCAACTCTCGCCCCTGGCCTTCGCGCGATAGAAGCTCTGTCCCCGCTTCGGCCAGCCTTCTGCCAACCAGATCCGTCGTCGTCTTGCCCGGGTTGGCGACAAATGGCATTTGGATGAGATAGCACTTAAGATCGCCGGCGTGAAGCACTGGTTGTGGCGAGCGCCGGACCAGACCGGGGTTGTTCTCGATGCTCTGGTCCAAAGCTGACGCGACAAGCAAGCGGCCAAGCGGCTGCTGCGCAAGCTGCTTAAGAAGCAGATGCAGCCGCCGCGCGTCATGGTCACCGACAAGCTTGCCAGCTACGGCGCTGCGCAGAGGGAGATCATGCCCGGCATCGAGCATCGCCAGCACAAAGGATTGAACAACAGAGCGGAGAATTCGCACCAGCCGACGTGCCGACGAGAGCAGCAAATGAAGCAATTCAAATCTGCTGGCCAGGCGCAGCGGTTGCTCTCAGCCCACGATCAGATCAACAACCTTTTTTACCTCCGCCGTGATCACCTCACTGCCGCCGAGCATAGAGCCGCCAGGACGCGGACATTCCGAGTCTGGGCAGAAATCAGCAGCATTGCCGCTACGATGTAAATCGCCTCCCCCGTTGCCCAGTCAATCTGCGTCCACAGCCGACAAGTTGATGGTGCCCCTGATATTCCTCGCGGCTTCGGCATCGTGCTCCCGGCAGAGCGTGCCCATCAGCCGATCCCAGATGGTAAAATGAGTAGAATAATTGCACCTCGAATAGCGATGGTGCTGATCGTGGTGCGTGACGCTGATTAGCGGCGAAGGTGGCAACGACAGCC
>JAFAHQ010000098.1 GCA_019237135.1 Alphaproteobacteria bacterium | reverse complement strand
TCGAGGGAGCGCTCGATCGCCTGCGCCTCACGGGCCAGGTTGAGGGCAATGACATCGCTGCCGGCGGGGCAAAGATCGACCGACTTCAGCTTACCGGAGAGGTCCCAGACCTCGCCGACCCAAGGACGAGGCTCGATGGCAACTATCATGCGTACGGCTTCGAGGGGACACTGACGGTCGCGGCCCAGCTAGAAAAGGATTCCGAACTGGTGCTGCCGCGCCTCCGGTTGACCGCGGCGGACAGCGCGATCGAGGGCAGCCTGCGGATCGCCCTGGATACTGATCTGACCCGAGGTTCGATCAGCGGACAGGCGCCCGATCTTAGGCGTTTTTCCAGACTCGCCGGAACGCCCCTCGGCGGCAGTCTCAAGTTCGGCGCCAGGCTCGACGCGCGTGGCGGTCAGCTCCTTGAGCTATCACTGGCCGGGACCCGGCTCACCGCCGGCAGCGGCAGCAAAGCGGAATTCGTCACCGCGAACCTCACGCTCAATACGCCGCGACCGGGCCACTTCCTCTTTCAAGCGGACGCCAAGGGGCAACCGTTATCGGTGGCGCTCGCGGGCGAAGGTGGGCTCGAACCCAATCGGATGGAGCTGCGTTTCACGCGGCTTGTCGGGTCGCTCGGCAGCGACCGGATACTCCTCGAGCAGCCGCTTACACTGTCAAAGCGCGGTTCCGACCTCGGCTTTTCGGGCCTCGCCTTGGATTTTGGGACCGGTCGTATCGCCGGCAACGGCGGTCTGCGGGGCGAGTCATTGTCGCTCGCGCTGAATGCGACAAATTTGCCGATCGCCTCGGGGGCGCGGCTCCTAGGTTACCCGAAAGCGCAAGGAAGCCTGACCCTCGCCACGACGCTGGGCGGAACCCTGCGCGCGCCGCAGGGCCATCTATCCTTGAACGCGCGCGGGCTCTCTCTTGCTTCCTCGAGGCATTCCCAGCTCCCGACTCTGGGTCTCGGCGTCGACGGTAGTTGGAGCGGGCGAAACATCGATTTGAAAGGACAGGTGACGGGCCTCAAAGAAGACACGATCACCTTCGCCGGCTCGGCTCCCCTGCTGCTTACACCATCACCATTGGGAATCTCGGTGCCGGCGGGGGGCCGGCTCGGCCTGCAGCTTCAGGGTTCTGGGCAGCTCGAACATCTTGCCGATTTGCTGCCACTCGGCGAGGACCGAATAAGCGGCCATTTTGCAGCGGACATTACTGTCGGCGGCACGGTCGCCTCGCCATCAGCAAACGGCCGCCTCAAGCTCTCGGACGCGCGGTACGAGAACTTCGCCACGGGTGCCGTTCTGACCAACATGCAAGCCGACGTCGTCGGCGATCGCGACCACTTCACCTTGACCTCGTTTGCGGCCGGTGACAGCGCAAACGGGAGCCTCAAAGCGCAGGGCAATGTCGTGCTGAAGGGTCCCTCCGGCCCGACTGCCGCACTATCCGGGACGCTTACGAATTTCCGTGTCGCCGCCCGCGACGATGCGGTCGCCACAGCGAGCGGAACGGTGTCGATCACCGGTCCGTTGACCGCACCGAAGGTCACGGCACCGCTCACCATCGATCGCGCCGACATCAACCTCCCGGAAAGTCTGCCGCCCAACGTCGTCGTGCTGAAGGTCGTTGAAATCAACAGCAAGACCGGGAAGCGGCCGGCGGTCGCCCCCGCAGCTCAACCCCCGGCGCTTCCGGCGACACTCGACATCAAAATTGACATGCCCGGGAACATCTTTGTGCGCGGTCACGGGCTCGACAGCGAATGGCGCGGCAAGCTCGCGATCACAGGCACCAGCGCGGTGCCTGCGATAAGCGGGTCGCTCGAGCAGATCCGCGGCAGCGTCGATTTCCTGGGCAAGACGTTCACCTTGACTCGCGGTACGATCACCTTTGACGGCAGCGCCAAGCTCGACCCGGTCCTCGACATCGTCGCCGAGGCGAGCACGGCCGACATTACGGCGCAAGTCAACATCGGGGGTTTTGCCTCCGCGCCGACAATCACGCTGACCTCGACGCCGGTTGTGCCGCAAGACGAGATCCTGGCGCGGGTGTTGTTCGGCAAGAGTGTCGGCCAGATCTCCGCCGGAGAGGGGCTCCAGCTCGCCGCGGCGGCCGCCACCCTTGCCGGCGGCGGTCCGGGCGTGCTCGACCGCCTGCGCGGCGGTCTCGGGCTCGATTGGTTCAAACTCGGCTCGGGCGCGACCGGCCCGACGACCGGAACTCTGAACCCCGGCGGTTCGAGCACATCGGCAACCGGCGGCACTGCGCTCAGCGCCGGGAAGTACATCGCCCCGGGAGTCTCTGTCGGGGTGAGCCAGGGCATCTCGCCGCCGACCAGCAAGATCACGGTTGAAATTGAGGTACGGCCGCATCTGACCGTCGGCGGAGAGGCCGGGCAGTCCGGCAGCACCGGCATCGGGATCAACTACAACTACGATTACTGACCAATAACGCTTCGGTCATGGACCTTGCTGGCCGAGGCGGTTTCCTCTGGATGGGCGCCTACGGCGGGCCGTGGGCGCAAGGTGTGCAAACGCTCACTCCCGATCGAAATCATTACCGGTGAGAGTCTGTTATTGGCATTCGACCGCGGGCATTCGCTGCCGGCCGGCACGAAGCTTGCACTGATAGGGCACGAAGCCAACACCAAAACGCGGGCTTCCTCCTCAAAACGTGGGGCATTGCAGAGTGCGCAAGCTTCTCCTGGCCGTCATTCCCGTGGCGCAGCTGGTCAGCGGCGCGGCATTTTTCCCATCTTTTGGACAAACCCTGCGCATCGCAATGACCGCCTCCGACATCCCGACCACCACCGGGATTCCAAACAATGGCGAGGGAGTTTTCCGCGTCTTTCGATCGTGCATCCCCCGGGGATTGGTTCATACCTTCAGAGCTTGAGGAGGCGGCGGGCATTGCCGTTCAGCAATTTCTCGGTGTCCTCGGGGCCGAGCGGCAACGTCTTCAGCCATTCGGTGCCGGGCAGGTTTTCGGCGAACGGGTAATCGACCGAGAACAGGATGCGATCGATGCCCATCTCCATCATGCTGCACGTCAGCGCGGTATCCGAGAAGAACCCGCTCGTCGTGATCCAGAAATGCTCGCAGAAAATATCGCGGAAGGTTCTCTCCTTCATTGTCGCGCGCAGCCCGTGGCTGATGCGCCACAGCAGGAACGGCAGCCCCTCTCCCATATGCCCAAGGATGATCTTCAGGCCGGGATAGGCGTCGAATACGCCGCTCAGCACAAAGCGCAGCCCTTGTGTCGCGGTCTCGACCGTGAAACCCCAGGCAGCACGCAGGATGCCGGGATGGGATTGCGCGTAGTCCTTGTAATAGGCCTCGATCACCGCAGCGTGCGGCAAGGCGGGATGGATATAGATCGGTACGTCGAGCTTGGCCGCGCGCTCCCAGATCGGCCAAAAACGCTTGTCGTCGTGAAAGACGCCATTGGTCATGCCGTTGACCATTGCGCCCTTGAAGCCGAGCCGAGTGACGGCACGCTCCAGCTCGTCGGCGGCGGCCTGCGGGTTCGCTGTCGGCAACACGGCGAAAGCGGAGAAACGATCGGGATGGCGCTGCACCGCCTCGTATAGCCGGTCATTTGTGCGGCGCGCCAAGGGTGGCCCGGCTTCGGCGTCGACCGCCTGCAGCCCGGGGATCGAATGCGACAGGACCTGCAGATCGATGCCGGCCTCGTCCATCTCGCGGATGCGCAATGCGCCGAGATCGTCGAGCCGTTCGACGATCTCACGACCCGCGCCGGGACCCCCGCCGAGCGCCTTGACCTCAGAGTCTTGGTAATGCTCTTCGAGCGCAATGATGTAGGGCTTCTTTGCCATTCCTCTCCTCCCTCTATGCGTGACTGGCGTCCGCGCTCACTCCGCGGCGCGTCGAGTAGGCACCCTCCTCACAGAGGCGGCCGGCGCTCGACATCACCCGCTTGCCGTCGAGCGTGTATTTGTGCACCCGCGAGTTGCCGTAGCCGTCGGAGATGTAGAGATAGTCGGCCTGCGGCGAGAGTGCGGTGTGGGTGCAGCGGTGAAACGGCTCGCCGCTCATATAGGGGGCCGGCTTGCCGGGGACGCCGATGGTCAATAAGACCTTGCCGTCGAGCGTGCATTGGCGAACCGTGTGGTCGCCGTCGTCGGTCAGCCAGATGGTTTCGTCTGGTGCCATGAACACACCGTGCGGGCGCACGAAGGTGCCCTCGCCCCAGGAGCGCAGAAAATTGCCGTCGCGGTCGAACACGCACATCGGATGCTTGCCGCGGTTGAAGGCGTAGACATTGTCGTGCGCGTCGACACCGACGGCGGCGACATCGGCGTTGAATTCCATGCCCGGCGGGAGTTTCGCCCAACCCTCGCTGACCTCGTAGCGGTAGCCGTCCGTCCCCAATATCACCGGCATGGCGATCCCTCTCTCATCGCAGAAGCTGCTCGCACCGATTATAGAAGCCTCGGCGGGGGCTTTGACAGAGGCCCATGGCTGCCCAAATCTTCCCATGCCAGACGGTCGGATGGCCGCTCTCCGCGGTTGCGCGGGGAGAGGAAAGTCCGGGCTCCACGGAGGCACGGTGCCGGGTAACCCCCGGCGGGGGCGACCCCAGGGAAAGTGCCACAGAAAATACACCGCCGGCCCTCTCCGGCATGCCGGGCAGGCGGCAAGGGTGAAATGGTGCGGTAAGAGCGCACCGCGCCGCCGGCAACGGCGGCGGCAGGGAAAACCCCACCGGGAGCAAGACCAAGTAGGAGCGGCAGGCATCCCGGAGCGATCCGGTGTGCCGGGCGAGCCTTCGCGCCGCCGCTCGGGTCGGTCGCAACGAGGCGCTCGGCGACGAGCGTCCCAGAGGAATGGCCATCACCGTCCCCCGGCGGTTGCACCCGGGGGCGGGACAGAACCCGGCTTACACGCCGTCTGGCACCGAGTTCTCGGTGGACGTTTTGGCGGATCAAATCGGGATAAGTGCTGTTTCCGGGGGACAACCCTGTGGATCGCCGATTCCGCTGTTGCTCGTCGCAGCAGACCGCGTAGCGTCGCCGATCGTGTGGTCGACGCGCAGTGTTTCGCGGCCGTGACCCGGGATGGGGAGTGAATCGGGGGGTACGCGAGGCGTCGCGCCACACTCAGGGGGAAGGTGCGGGCGATCCCATCGGGTCGCCCGTTCCTTTTTGTCAGTT
>JAFAHQ010000337.1 GCA_019237135.1 Alphaproteobacteria bacterium | reverse complement strand
GCTCGCCGGATTGACGTAGCGCAGTTTGTGCCCGTGGCACGGGGCAGGGTCCTCGTTCCGACTCAACGTGTCGAGCGTTTCCCGCGAGCGGGCGTAGGGATAGTTGAACACCGGTGATGTCTTGACCGACGGCTTCCAGTCGACCGGCAAGAGATTGTTGGCGAAACGCGCCGCACTGTCACCCTCGGGCCGGGTGACGGTTTGCACGTCCGCTTCACCCGGCTCGGCGAAGCTCGCATCGAGCAGACGGACGATCGGGATGTCGAGCCCGTCCAGCCAGACCATCGGCTCTTGGGTTTCGTTGCCATGATCGTGCCAGGTCCAGGACGGTGTGATCACGAAGTCGCCGGGAAGCATCGTCGTGCGCTCGCCGTCGACGGCGGTATAGGCGCCTCTCCCTTCGATAATAAAGCGCAGCGCCGATTGGGTATGGCGGTGCGCCGGCGCGACCTCGCCGGGCAGGATCAGCTGCAATCCGGCAAATAGCGAATGGGTGATCGAGGTCTGCCCCTTCAGACCGGGGTTCTCGAGGATCAATACCCGGCGTGTCGCCTCCTGCGCGGTGATCAGCCCACCCGATTGCATCAGATAGGGCCGGACCTCCTGGTAATGCCAGATCGCCGGCTGACACGGGGTTGTCGGCTGGGCGGTGACGAGCCCGTGCAGCCGTTCCCACAGCGGCGCCATATTGCAAGCACCGATGCGGTCATAAAATGCCTCGCGCTCGGGTGTCCTTGTGGCCGCCTGCTCCATCGCCATGTTCGTTCCTCCCTCTTCAGGCCGCCTTTGCCTGCGGCCGTTCGCCGAGTGTGAACCCGAGCTTGCCGAGGTCGGCTATCAGCGCCGCCGATTGCGCCGAGTCGAGGGGTACCAACGGCGGCCGGACCGCGGCCCAACCAGGATCGTTGTGGTAATGCGCGACGATCCGCTTCAGCGCCGGGACCATCGGATAGGCCTGCAGCGTGTTGCGCAAGGTCGTGATCTCGGTCTGGAAGGTCTCGGCCTGGGCGCCGCGCCAATTGTCGTAGAGCTTGCGGATCCGCCGCACGTTGACGTTGCCCGAAGCGGTGATGCAGCCGGCAGCTCCCTTGCGCAAGCCGTCGAGCAGAAAGACCTCGGAGCCCGGGAAGACTGCGAAGCCGGGAAAGCGCTCGAGCAATGCCGCGGTGTTGCTCCAATCGCCGGAGCTGTCCTTCAACCCGACCACCGTCTCCGGATAGGCCCTGATCAAGCGGCCGACGAGGTCGAGCGAGAACCCGACCACGGCCATCGGCGGGATGTGGTAGAGAAAGAGCCTCAGCGCCGATGATCCGACCTTGTCAATGACGCCGGAAATGAACGCGAAGATGCCGTCGTCGCTGACCCCCTTGTAGTAGAAGGGCGGCAGCATCAACACCCCGCCGCAGCCGTGACCAACCGCGTGCCGCACGAGGGTCGTAGCATCGGTCACAGCACAGGCGCCGGTCCCGGGCATCAGTTTCGCGCCGGGGATTTCTGCCTCGATCAGCCGGTCGAGCAATTCCATCCGCTCAGCCGGCGACATCGAGTTCGCCTCGCTCGTCGTGCCGAATATCGCGAGCCCGCCCGCACCCTGGTCGAGCAGCCACCGGCAGAAGCTGACGAAGCGCCCTACGTCGGGTTCGCCGTCCGGCGTGAACGGGGTCAAAACGGGAACCAGCACTCCGCTAAAAGGTTGCGACGGCATGTTTCGGGCTCCTCTGGCGCAAGGGCTCTGCTGACGCCACTAAGCGCGGCCGTGCCGGTCGCGTCAACTCCCTGGTGGACGGGAATATACTGCGAAATCACCGGTTTTGGAGGCTTTGAGGGCCTAACCTGCACTGCTAAGCCTTTGATTTTCGCGCGACCGATAGGCCAATTCCCTAGATGACCGAACAGAGAATTAAATCGGCCGATCAGGGAGCCAAATCCGCCTGACAGGGAAGCACCAGGGATGCCGGCCGGCTCACAAGACGGACAGCATTTCGGCGACGAGCGAATGGCGGACGATGTCGCCCCCGCCCAGTCGCACCACGGCGACATTGGCGATCGGCTCGAGCCGCCGGGCGATTTCGGCGAGCCCGGAAAAACCGTCGAGGAGATCGCTCTGATCGGGGTCGCCGGTGACCACCATCGTAGAGTGCCAGCCCAACCGCGTCAGTATCATCTTGATCTGCCCATAGGTGCAGTTTTGCGCCTCATCGATGACGATAAAGGCATTGTTCAACGTGCGGCCGCGCATAAACCCGATTGGGGCGATCTCGATGGCTCCCTCGGTCACCAGCTGCTTGACGCGCCGGCCGCCGAGCCGCTCGCTCAGCGCGTCGTTGAGCGGGCGCAAATAGGGAGCAAGCTTCTCGCCGATGTCGCCGGGCAGGAAGCCTAGCCGCTCGCCCGCCTCGACGGCCGGACGGGTCAGCACAATCCGGCCGACCTCCCCGGCTTCGAGCGCCGCCACCGCGGCGCTGACGGCGAGATAGGTCTTGCCGGTCCCCGCCGGCCCCAGCGCGATCGTCAGGTGGCAACCCTCGATCGCCTCCATCAGGCGGCGCTGCCCGTCGCTTTGCGGGCGCACCCTGTGGAGATAACCCTGCTCGCGGTCTTCGCCCCAGGTCGGTGGCGGAGACCACCTCTCGACCTTTGGGACAAAGCCGGTCTCGGTCAAGCGAACCACCGCGCCGTGCGACGAGCGTTTACCCATCAGCATCCCCGATCCAGCCCTTCTGGGGATCACTACTAATCGGGTTTCGTGATGGTTTTGCTACAGTATATCGAAAGTCACTAATCAAGATGATGTATGCGCAGGGTGCGCCGCCTATGCAGAAATCTCGGGCATCCCCCTCAGAGGTCGGCTGTAAATCCCGATCAGCCGCACACTGCGCGACGCGCACATCCTCAATATCTTTAAGGCGGCGCTGAGGTCCAGGCACAGGTCATCGCCCGCGGCCCGCTCTCGGGGCGGAGCTAGCCCCCGGCGCCACCAAACCAATAATCAGCCGCGAAGGCCGACATCCGCATGCCCTCATGCGCGACACCCGGCACGACGACGCGGCTCCACCGGCAAGGCACGCCGAGCTTTGCGGCTTCCGTCTGCCCGCGGGCAATGTAGAACTGCGCCCGCGTAAACCGGTTTGGCCCCTGCGCCATCGCGGCTTCGTGCCTCGGAAAGTTCTCGGCCGTACCGTCGATGTCCTGGCCGCCGGAAAAGATCACCAGCGGATAGCCGAGAAGACGAACGACATCCTCGCGCGTCAGCCCGATGCCGCCGAGCCCGTCCGGGTAGGGAAGGTCGAGCGTCGGCAACGTATACCAGCCGGAATTGGCGGCTCCGACCGCCTCAAAAATGCCGTGCGGCTGCGTCGCCAACAGCCGATGGACGAATTGCCCGCCGGCGGAATGGCCCCATAAATAGGTCTTGTCGCGCCGCGTCATGCCTGCTTCGCGCAGCAGCGCAAAGACGCGACCGGGAATCGCTTGTGACCAGCACTCCCGCGGCCGAAGGCTGCCGTCCTCAGCGAGCACGTGACCGTTGTTGTAGGTGACAGCGTCCGGCCAGGCTTCCTTCGAAAAGGTGATCGCGACGATCAGCAAACCGTGCCGCTCGGCAGCCGGGACCCATGCCTCGCAGTATTCGGCGCCATTGCGGCTCATGCCGTGCTGCACGATGACGACCGGCTTGTCGGGGTTGTGGCCTTGCGGCCGAAAGCATTCTAGCACGAGCGGCCGGTCGGGACTGTAGCGGTCGAGGTAAGGGATTCTGGCGCGACCTGGCTGCACCAGCGCTCTCAAAAGGTCGTCAGGGCTCATCGCAGGCTGTCTCGATAAATGGGCGGAACCCGATTCAATGCTGGTTGTCTATAAATAACGCAATCGATCGGATTGTGGGCCTGCTCCGCGACATCCGAAAAGGCGCATCCGAACCTCTTTGTGGCCCCAGCTGCGGCCAGCTTGCTTCATGCAGAACGATCTGATGTTACGGGAAGCGCTAAAGGCCGGCATCTACCCGCAGCCCATCGGCGGCGCGGGGGTGGCAATGGTAGATATCCGAGACATTGCCGATGCCGTCGTGGCGGAGTTGCTGCGCCGGGCGCCCCATCCACTGCCCCGCACGACAATCGAGCTCGTCGGTCCCGACACGCTGATCGGAGCGGCGATAGCGGCGATCTGGGCCTCCGTGCTGGGCAAGGACGTTCGCTACGGCGGCGATGATCTCGCGACCTACGAGAGCTAGGCGGTGGGGATGATGCCAGGCTGGATGGCGCACGATTTTCGCTT
>JAFAHQ010000329.1 GCA_019237135.1 Alphaproteobacteria bacterium | reverse complement strand
TTTGTGGTCGAGGAGATGAAGGCGGTCTTCGACCCGCGCGGTGGCGCCTGGATGGAGGGAAGATACGTGCCCTCGCTGTTGGCGGCGATCGGCGATGTCATCGAGCGCCACATGATCGAAATCGGCTTTCTGCCGGCGAAGCATCAGAGAGCTGAACTCGACGCCCAGAAGGCTGCCGTGGGTAGTGCTCTGATCTCCGATCAACGATCTCTGACCGCTCGTATGGCCCAATGCCCGAAATGCGGCGAGGCGGCGCTGATTCGCATCGAGGGATGCGACCAGTGCATCAGCTGCGATTATTCTAAATGCTTGTAGGGCGAGTAACCGCCGTGAACAAATATTACGATTTCAAGCTCGGAACGAACCATCTTCGCGGTTACGGCTGGCAAGGGTTGGTCGCTCTTGGGATCCTTTGTATCCCTCTCGTCGTGGTGGCTTTAGCGGCCCCAACCACTTCGGCGGTGATCTGGGTACTAAGGCAAATCAAGCGCTTACCCGGCATATAGAAACGCTGCCTATTATCAACAGCGCTGATCTAGATTTTTGTCTCCGATCTAACTTCCTACCCGGGCATCGATCGTCATCCGAGAGCGCCGATCCTCCCGTATTGGTTGGAAAACCACATGGTCACTCCTTCAGAGTCGCGCTCGGCCGTTAACGTCCTTGAGCACCCCGCTCTCAACCGTTAGCGTATAAATTCGTTAATTCGGGAGGGGACCGATGGAAAGCGACATGTCGCGACGGGTGATCGCGGAGTTCTTCGGAACCTTGTGGCTGGTATTGGGCGGTTGCGGCGCTGCGGTATTGGCCGCGGGCTTTCCAAACCTCGGGATCGGCTTTCTGGGTGTTGCCTTCGCGTTCGGTCTCACGGTGCTGACAATGGCCTATGCCGTCGGTCACATCTCGGGCGGGCACTTCAACCCGGCGGTGACAATCGGCTTGTGGAGTGCCGGGCGCTGCGCCAACAAGCACGTCATTCCCTATATCATCGCTCAGGTGATAGCCGCCATCATCGCGGCGGCGATATTGTGGATCATCGCATCGAGCCAGCCGGGGTGGCTGCCCGGCCGCTTTGCCGCCAACGGCTATGGCGATCTCAGCCCCGGCAAGTATGGCCTCGGAGGATGCTTCCTTACGGAAGCGGTGATGACCTTCTTCTTCCTCTTCGTCATCATCGGCACGACATCAAGGGGCGCGGCGGCCGGGTTTGCCGGCATTCCGATCGGCCTCGCGCTGACCTTGATCCATCTGATCTCGATCCCGGTCACCAACACCTCGGTCAACCCGGCGCGCAGCACCGGGCCGGCACTATTTGCGGGCGGCGAATATATCGGCCAGCTCTGGCTATTCTGGGTGGCGCCGATAATCGGCGCTGTCATAGCCGGGCTGCTAGCTCGCTGGATGTACGAGCAAGAAGCCATCGTCGGCACCGTGGTCGTCGAAGAACGGAGGGTGACTCCCTGATTACCGTTCGGGTTCGGCGCGCTCGGCTAATCCGACCAGCGACGGTGCACCCAGAACCATTGCTCGGGGCGGTCGCGGATCCACGTCTCTAAGATCGCGTTGACCTGAGCCATCAGGGCTGCCGCATCGGCATGGGAATTGCCGCTCCGCGGCAAGGGTAGCGGCGGGGAGACGGTGAGCCGGAAATGCGCGCCGCCGAGCCGCTCGACCCGGGCCGGCAGGACGTCGCAGTCGAAGCGCAGCGCCAGGGCGGCGAGCGCCGGTGCAGTCATCGCCGGGCGCCCGAAGAACGGCACCGGGATCCCGTCATTCATTTTCTGATCGGCCAGCATCGTCAAATGCGCGCCGCGGCGGAGTGTCGCGATCGCCCGGCGAGCGGCGACCGCACCCTTCGGGATTAGCTCGCCGGCATCGCCACGGAACCGGGTTATCATGCGGTCGACCAGCGGATTGTTCGCTGCGCGGTAAATCTGGGCGACCGAGATTCCGTACTGGACCGCGGCAAGCATGCCAATCTCCCAGTTGGCGATATGGCCGGAAAAGATGATCATCCGGCGCCCGGCCGCGACCGCCCGGTCCATGTGCTCAAAGCCGTGCGTCTCGACCCGCCCGCCAAGTTCGAAAACGCGGATTTTCCTGAGGTGGGGGTATTCGGCTGCGACGCGGCCGAGATTGTCCCACATGCCCCAAATGATGTCCGCGATCTCACTCTCCGAAAGCCCTGGAAAAGCGCGTTTGATATTGCGTCGGGCGTGCTTGGAGATAGGGAGAAAGGGGCCAATCACCCGCCCCATCGCGGCGCCAAGGGCAGAGGCGCGGTCGAGCGGCAATGCTGCGAAGGCGCCGGAGAGTAGCGCCACTCCCCAGGCCTCCAGGCGGTGAATCGGCCAGGACGCCTTAGCGAAGGTGTCCGGCCAGCTCGCGTCCATCGACATGGATTGAGCGCACGACGGGCTCGAACAGCAGATCGAGCGCCATCGGGTCGGGCCAACGGATTTCGACATCGAGGACCTCGATTTCGGCACGTTGGGCCGACGGCACCCGAACGATGTCTTTTGCCGTGGTGATCAACCGCGCCCCCGCGCGCTCGGCGTCGCGGCGTAGCCCTTCGAGTTCCACGACGCGGAAGGCGTGGTGATCGGCAAACGCTCGCGCGTCGACAAGGTTGGCCCCCAGCGCTCGCAGTGTCGCAAAGAATTTTTCCGGGCGCCCGATCCCGGCAAAGGCCAAGAGGCGCACGCCGGTCAGCCGCTCCCCGGAGACCGGCTCCAGCATGGCGGACAGGACCGGTGCCCCGCAGCCGGATCGCAGCCGCTCGGCGCTGCTCCCATCCCGGTCGGCGGCGAGCAGCACCACCGCGTCCGCGCGGGCGAGACCGCGGCGAAGGTTCTCGCGCAACGGTCCGGCCGGAATCACCCGCTCGTTACCGAAGCCATAGCCGGCGTCGACGACGACCAGTCCGAGTGTTTTGGCAACCGTCGGATTTTGAAAACCGTCATCGAGCAAGATCGCACCGGCACCGTCCGCAACCGCAGCGCGGACGCCGGCGGTACGGTCACGGGAGACCCAGCACGGTGCGCGTATCGCGAGTAACAGCGCCTCGTCGCCGACCGCCTGCGCATCATGTCGAGTGGGATCAACCCGTACCGGCCCGCGCAGCCGGCCGCCATAGCCGCGGGTCACGACGTGCACCGGGATGCCGCGCTCCGCGAGCCAGATGGAGAGTGCCATCACAATCGGCGTCTTGCCGGCGCCACCGGTGACTAGATTGCCGACGCACACCACGGGGACCGGAGGGCGCTCGGAACGAAACATTACACGGCGCAAGCGCCCGACGGTATCGTAGGCTGCGCCGATGGGCGACAGCAGATCCGCTAGGAACCCGGGGGGCTTTCCCCAAAAAACCGGGGTCGCAAGCATTCAGGCCCGCAAACGCCGCGACAGGTCCGCGTGGCCCTCGATTGGCGCAAGCCGATCGAGCCACGGGGCAAGACGCATCAGCACAGCGTCGAGGATGTCCGAGCCGGCAGCGGCGACACGCTTCCCGGCGGCGGCGCGCTCGGCCCTGAGGCGCGGATTGGCTAGAAGCGCCAACACCGCCCGCGCGAGCCCGTCCGCGTCGGACACAGTTTCGGCAGCACCTGCAGCCGCCAGTTCGGCTGCCATGCGCGCGCAATTGTCGATATTCGGCCCCTGAAGTACCGCGCAGTCGAGCCGGGCCGCCTCAAACGGATTGTGACCGCCCTCGGGGACAAGGGATCCACCGACAAAGGCTATCCCGGCGAGACTGTAGAACAGCCCGAGCTCGCCCATCGTGTCGGCGAGGTAGACATCTGTCTGATCGGTGATCGGCTCGCCGTCACGGCGCCGGGCGACACACAATCCACGCGCGGTCAGCATCGCGTGGATCGCATCGCCGCGCGCCGGATGACGCGGAACGATTATTGTCAGGAGGCCGGGATGGTTCGCCGCGACTTGGCGATGAACGCACACGGCAATCTCTTCCTCGCCGGCGTGCGTGCTAGCCGCGAGCCAAAGCGGGCGCTCCTTGATGCGAGGAGACAGCTGCTCCAATTGCCGGCGGTCGACAGGCAAGGCCCCGGCTGCCGCTTTCAGGTCACCGACCATGCCGACTTCTCGAGCGCCGAGCCGACGGAAGCGTCGCGCCTGCTCCTCGTCCTGAGCAAGACACAGGGAGAACGCGCCTAGCACTGGACCGATCAGCCCGGGCAACTTTTGCCAGCGTGCATAAGACCCCGCGGAGAGCCGGGCGTTGACGAGCACCATTGGGATGCCGCGTGCATGCGTCGCCAGGATCAGGTTAGGCCATAGTTCAGATTCCGCCCATAGCGCCAGATCGGGATGCCAATGATCGAGAAAGCGCGCAATCCACCGCGACACATCGACCGGGACGAATTGGTGGCGCGCCCGAGACGGCAGCCGGCTTTCGAGGAGATGGGCCGAGGTCACCGTTCCGGTGGTGACGAGGATCTCGAGCGCCGGCCGGGCCTGCAGTAGCCGTTCGATCAACGCCAGCATGGCGGTCGCTTCGCCGACGCTCGCAGCATGGATCCAAAGGAGCGCTGCTCGTGGCCGGGCGGCGCCAGGAACCCCCTGGCGCTCGCGAAACCGACGCGCGTCCTCCTTGCCCTGCCCGCGGCGTCGCTTCAGGTAGATGATCACCAATGGCGCCAGCGGCCAGGTCGCCGCGCGATAGAGCTGGGGGAGCATCAGTCGCCTGCGGCCCGCTTTGCTGCTCTGTCGCCGCCATTTTCTGCGATCAATGGCGGCCCTTTGTGGCCGACAAGCCGATCGGCCTCACGGACCATTTCGACCATGCGCGTCTCGAGGCGGCATCGGACATTTTCGACTCCCGTCTCGTCCAACTCTGCGGCAATCTCGATCGGCTCGGCAAACAAAAACACGCCGCGTCCGAACGGCAAGGCGAGATGGAAGCGGTCCCAAGTCGCAAGCTCGCGCCGACGGCTCGTGGCGTAGGTCACCGGCACGATTGGCACCCCGGCGAGCCGCGCCATATTCACGATCCCGACGCTCACGGTCATCGCCGGGCCGCGCGGTCCATCCGGGGTGATGCCGACGCAACTCCCGTCTTTCAGCCGTTTCAGTATCTCGCGCAGCGCGGACGAGCCGCCGCGGCTCGTCGAGCCAGCGATCGTCTCGATCCCGAAGTAGGTCATCGCTCCGGCGATGATTCGACCATCACGATGCGCCGAGATCAGCATGTGAAAAGATGTCTGCCCGTGCCATGCGAGGGGCATCATCAGCAACCGCCCGTGCCAGAAGGCGCAGATAAAGGTTCGACCCTCGCGAGTCAGCCGGCGCGTCCAATCGCCGCCTTCGACGCTCCAGCGGTTAGTCAGATAGACGAATCTGATATAGCAATGGGTGACCCAGCACGCGATCTGTCGTAGCAGCGCGCTGCGCAGGAAGCGTCGCCAAGCCCTCGACTTGGTCAATCTCACGTCACGCGGTTACCACGCTTGGAGCTGCCTCAGCGAGACCACGCTCTTCGGCGAACTGTATCGCGTGCAGCCGGGCATAGAGGCCGTCAAGGGTGATTAGCTCGGCATGTCGGCCGATCTCAACGACGTTCCCTCGGTCGACGACGTAGATTAGATCTGCGCCCTGTACTGTCGACAGCCGGTGCGCGATCACCAAGGTCGTGCGCCCGCGCATCAATGCCCGCAAAGCAACCTGAACCTGTCGCTCCGACTCGCTGTCGAGGGCCGAGGTCGCTTCGTCGAGCAGCAGAATCGGCGCATCCTTGAGCATAGCCCGCGCGATCGCAATACGCTGACGTTGTCCACCGGAAAGCCGCACACCGTGCTCGCCGACTAGAGTGTCGTAACCATGCGACAGCGTCTGGATGAACCCGTCGGCAGCGGCTGCACGAGCGGCTGCCTCGATCTCTTCAAACGAGGCACCGAACCTGCCGTAGGCGATGTTGGCGCGTACCGTATCGTCGAACAGGCTTACCTCCTGCGCGACAAGCGCTATGGCGCTGCGCAGCGAGGCGAGCGTCACCGAGCGGACATCCTGCCCGTCGATCGCGATGCTTCCTTCCTCGACATCGAAGAATCGCGGGATCAGGTTGAGGATCGTCGATTTTCCCGCGCCCGACGGGCCGACAAGGGCGACCGTGCGGCCTGCCGGAACCGTCAGCGAGATCCCGTCGAGCGCCACGGCCCCCGGCGCGTAGCCAAAGCGGACCCCGTCGAAGCGGATTTCGCCGCCGACGATCCGGAGCGAGCGGGCACCGGGCCTGTCGCGGATCGCCGGCTCGACATCGAGGACCTCGAAGACTCTCTCGGCGGCGGCCAGGCCCTCCTGCAACGACGCGTTCAGGTTGGCGAGGCTCTTCAGCGGCTGATAGGCAAGCAGCAATGCCGTGATGAATGAAAAAAGCGCGCCAGGTGTACGAGCACCGCTGATGACCTGATGACCGCCGTAGAGGATCACGACCGCGATCGCCGCGCCGCCGAGCGTCTCCATCATCGGCGAGGCCCGCGATCGCGTCCGACCGGCGCGGTCGACCAGCGTAAACAGACGCTCGAAGAGACCGGTGGCTCGACGCTCCTCGTACCCCTCCATGCCGTAGGCTTTGACATGGCGGGCGCCTTGAAAGGTCTGGTTCAACAAGGTCGTCAGCTGACCGATCTCGGCCTGAGTGTTAGCGGCGACCCGCCGGATGCGCCGGCCGATGCGGATGATCGGATGGATCGCCAGCGGGAACCCGAAGAACGAGATCAGGGCGAGGAGCCAGTCCTGATAAAACATCACGCCGATCAGAAAGACGACGGTGATCGCATCTCTGCCCATCCCGCCAAGAACGTTTGCCGCGGCGCCGCGCAGTAGGACCGCATCGCTGGTAAAGCGCGATATCAATGTACCGGTCGGATGGGCGTGGAAATAGGCGAGATCGGCGCGCATCAGCCGCGCGAACAGCGCCTTTTGCACATCGGCAATGATCCGCTGGCCGACCCGGGTCATCAGCACGGCGCAGCTGTAATCGCAGATTCCCTTGACGATGGCGAGGGCCAAAGCGCCGCCCGCGAGCAGCCATAACAGCGATCCGTCACGCGCGACGAAGATCCGGTCGAGCACCGGTTGCATCAGCCAGGCACGTGATGCCGTGCTGGCGGCTGCCCCGCCCATCAATACAGCCGCGAGAGCGAAGCGTTTGGCATAGGGTCGCATGAACGTGCGCACTAAACGCACGACGAGCGCCACGGAATGCGCCCCTTTTCCCATGGCGGTCCGGTATTTCCACATGACTTCCCCGCCAGGAGTGTTAGAGGCGGGCGCCCGGCTTGGCAAGGCTGACGGCGCTTAGCGCCATCGCTGCACCCGCCGCATAAAAACAACGAAAATTGGTGTCCGCAGCCGAAAAAACCTCGTCGGCGATTGAAAATAACACGTTTGATCAATTGATTAGATGTGAAATTCGGAGCCGGAGGAACAACGAATTCTGCCTCCGATATCAACGGAATCTGCACGGCCCTGAGGGAGCGAAAAACAATAGGTTGGATGCGAACGCAGTATGCATCGATTCCGTACCGGACAGGCCGGGAGATCGGCGCATTGAGGCTGTCTTAACCACTGAACGCTACCGGAATCGTTGAAATTGTGAGAAGTTGGCCGAGGAGGGCAACGCGCATATCGCATGCCCGCCCGATTGCGAGGCAGCACATTTTTCACCCCGAAGACCGCGCGCGGATAATGATCGATGGCCAGCTGGCCGAGGCCGGTTGGCCGGTGCAGTCGCGCGAGCAGATGAACCGCAGCGCCAGTCTCGGGGTCGCCGTGCGCGAGTTCCCAACCGCTTCCGGCCCGGTCGATTATGCGCCCTTCGTCAGCGGAAACCTGTGCGGCGTCATCGAGGCGAAGCCGGAACGCACGACCCTCTCTGGCTTCTCGGACCAAGCGGCGCGCTATTTGCGTGACGTGCCCGAGCATCTCGTCCGGCGCGAGGGCCAGCTCCGCTTCGAATATGTCGCATCCGCGAGGGGCGGGCCGGTCGCACCTACAGCGACGCACAGCGCGCTTGGCTCTTCGCGATCCGCGACTTCATCGCCGTCAATATCGACATCACGCCCGAGGATCTGATGGACGCCCCCGACTTCGCTGCCCAAGGTGGGCTCATACGGGCTCACGCATTGTTCGGCGACCGTCTCCGCCCGATCCTCGACGAACTGCCGCAGGTGCTGATCGCATGAGCCCCGACGCGCTACCGGTCGCGCAAATCCATCAGGTGCTGGAAAATGGTGCGGCGCAGCGGGATCTGCCTAACGGCTGGGTCTGGTCGTGCTTAGGCCAGGTCGCAGCGATCAACCCTCCGACTGACTTCGACAGATTAGCGGACGAGGCGGAGATTCCGTTCGTCCCGATGGCCGCCGTCGCTGAGGAAACCGGGACAATCGATGTCTCGCGACGGCGGCCAGTGGCAGCCGTTCGCAAGGGTTACGTCCGGTTTCGCGAAGGGGATGTCATCTTCGCGAAGATCACGCCCTGTATGGAGAATGGCAAGACGGCGCCAGTGCTCGGAATCGAGGGTGGTTACGCCGCTGGATCGACCGAATTCCATGTCCTGCGGCCCAGTTGCATTGACACCAGATACCTTTGGTACTGGTTAGTGCGGAGAGCATTTCGCGCTGAGGCCCAGCACAATATGAGCGGCACGGCTGGGCAGCTCCGTGTCCCGATTGACTATCTGCGTTCGACGCCGGTCCCTTTACCGCCACTACCAGAGCAGCGGCGGGTCGTGGCTCGAATCGACGAGCTGTTCGCCGAGATCGAAGAGGGTGCGACCGCGCTGGACCGTGCCCGCCACGGTCTCGATACCTGGCGCCGCGCGCTGCTCAAGATGGCTGTCACTGGCGAGTTGACGCGCGACTGGCGCGAGGCGAACCGCCCCGCCGAGACCGGCGCTGACCTCCTCGCCCGCATCCGCGCCGAGCGAGGTGCCACCGTAGAAGGGGTACGCAGGCGGCATCAGCTGCTTCGGCTTGTGCCGATAGGTACCGCTTCGCTGACCACGTTGCCCGAAGGGTGGGTTTGGGCATCGCTGGGCGATCTATTCGATGTAACTACAGGCTCGACGCCATCGCGAGCCGAGCCCTCATTTTGGGAGGGGACGATCCCGTGGGTCAGCAGCGGCGAGGTCGCATTCTGTCGCATAAAAAAGACGCGCGAGTGTATTACAAGCACCGCGCTAAAGGGCTCTTTGAACCGCCTTCACCCGCCTGGTACCGTATTGCTCGCGATGATAGGCGAAGGAAAGACGCGTGGGCAGTGCGCGATACTAGATATTGCCACATGCAATAACCAGAATTGGGCAGCCATTCGCGTTGGCTTAACACCGATACAACCTCGATATATTTATTATGTTCTGCTGGAAAGGTATTACCGATCCAGAAGAGAAAGCCAAGGAGGCAATCAACCCGCGTTAAACGCCAGGAAGGTTGCTGCGATGGTTATTTCGCTGCCCTCCCTAGACGAAATCCGCGAGATCGTTCGGCGGCTCGACGATTTGCTCGCTCTCGGCGAAGCGGCAGAACACGAGTACGTTGAAGCGGGTACGGCTCAATCAAAGCTCCGCCAGTCGATTTTGAGAGCCGGCTTCGAGGGGCGGTTGGTGCCTCAAGATCCGGCGGATGAGCCGGCATCGGTGCTGCTCGCGCGCCTGCGCGACAGCGATCACCGGACGCCAACGCGCCGACGACGGGCGGGATTGAACGAGGATTTCTCTCATCCGCCATTGCCGGGCTTGCTCCAGCAATCCCGTGGACCCACGGGTCCAGCCCGCGGGTGACGAGTGAAAGTGATGCGAACCAGCAGGAGTCGTCAACGCAGATCAGATAGCGGCATCGACCGGGAGCGGATCATCGCCACGTTGCGCATGCACCAGGCGGAACTGCTCAGGCGCGGGGTTCGCCACGCGGCATTGTTCGGCTCCATTTCGCGTGATGAGGGCAAGCGCACGAGCGACATCGACATCTTGATCGAGCTCGACCCCGAGGCGCCGGTCGGGCTTTTCGAGTACGTCGGGATTACGCAATACCTTGCGGACTTATTCCCGTTCCGCGTCGATGTCGCCAACCGCAGTAGTTTGAAGCCGCTGGTCCGGCCGAATATCGAGCGGGACGCGATTTATGCTTTCTAATCGTGCTCGGCTTGCGCTGACTGACATACGCGAAAACATTCGTTTGGCCGAACAGTTTGCCGCCGGTCTCTCGCTCGACGCTCTCAAAGCCGACCGGCGGACATTTTACGCGCTGACACGCTGCCTGGAGATCATTTCCGAAGCCGCGCGCCGCCTCCCGCAGACCCTCCGCAACCGCCATCCCGGATTGCCATGGCGGGCCATCATACGGGGCGGGCAACGTCTATCGGCATAACTACGACAATGTCGCCGAGGAAATCGTCTGGCAGACGGTCCAAAACAACCTCGCGCCACTTCTCGTGGCAGTAGAGGCTGAGCTCGCCCGTTTTACTAAAATTACCGAGGGAGACCACGAGCCGTGAACGAACTCGCGCTCGTCCAAAAGGTCTGGAACTACGCGCATGTATTGCGGGACCAGGGTGTGCCGTATCAGGCCCACATCTCGCAGATCTCGTATTTGCTATTCCTCAAGATGGACGACGAGCGGATGGGGCTCGTCGCCTCCGGCCTCATCAAAGGCGAGACCTCGGTAATACCCGAGGATTGTCGCTGGCAGGTACTGCGCGACCTGCAGGGCGAGGAATTGACGCGGCGCTATTCGACGATCCTGGATAAGCTGTCGCGCTCCTCCGGCATCGTCGGTGCGGTTTTCCTCAAAGCGCAGAACGAGATTCAGGACCCGGCGAAATTGCGGCGGCTTGTCGGGTTGATTGACGGCGAGACCTGGCTCGGGTTCGGCGTTGACGTCAAGGGATCGATTTATGAAGGACTGCTGGAACGCAATGCGCAGGAGGTCAAATCGGGTGCAGGGCAGTATTTCACGCCGCGCGCGCTGATCGATGCAATGGTCACCGTGGTCGACCCCGAGCCCCGGGAGACTATCCACGACCCGGCCTGCGGCACCGGCGGGTTTCTGCTCAAGGCCTGGGAGCACATGCGCGGGAAGCCGCTGGCGCGCAATGCCGAAGTGTACACCGCCATGCGCCAGCGCTTTTCGGGCATCGACATTGTGCCCGAGGTCGTGCGGCTATGCGCGATGAACCTTTACCTGCACGGCATCGCCGATCGCGAAAGCCCGATCGCGGCGCGTGACGCGCTGCTCGGCGATGGCGGTAAAACCTACGATTTGATCCTGACCAACCCGCCGTTCGGCAAAAAGCAGAGCTACCGGATCGTCCGCGACGACGGCGAGATCGAAACCGAAAGGGAGGATTACGACCGGCAGGATTTCTTCGTCACGACTTCGAACAAGCAGCTCAATTTTCTGCAGCACGTCATGACCGTGCTCGCCGAGAATGGAAGAGCCGCGGTCGTGATGCCCGACAATGTGCTGTTCGAAGGCGGCGCCGGCGAGACGATCCGCCGCCGGCTATTGCACAATTTCGATTTCCACACGCTACTGCGACTTCCAACTGGGATATTCTACAAGCAGGGCGTGAAAGCAAACGTGCTGTTCTTCGACAAAAAGCGGGTCTCGGCCGAGCCGAACACGAAGCATTTGTGGATCTACGATCTGCGTACCAACCAGCGCTTCACACTGAAAGAGCGACCGATGGTGCGGGCCGATCTCGACGATTTCGTCGGCTGCTACAAATCGGCGCGGCGGCACGAGCGCGCCGATGCCGAGCGCTTCCGGCGGTTCGCACACGCCGATCTTATCACCCGTGACAAGGTCAATCTCGACATCTTCTGGCTCAAAGACGACACGCTCGACGATCCGGACCTCCTGCCGCCGCCGGACGAAGTCGCGGCCGAGGTGGTCGAGAGCCTCGAAGCGGCGCTGGCAAGCTTCCGGTCGGTCGCGCAAAAGCTGCAGCGCGTTTGAGGCGGGCACCGCGGGGGCGCCCGAAGAGGCCCGAAAAGGCCATTACGGCGACAGTTTACTCAACTCCCGAATCGATGCGCACATGGCCGCGCCGTTCCGGGAGCCAAGATGGCCCGCATC
>JAFAHQ010000208.1 GCA_019237135.1 Alphaproteobacteria bacterium | reverse complement strand
CTCGATACGGAATGACCCGGTCCACCTCGGCCACCAGCGACAATATTCGCGATCGCTGCTTCCCGTGCTGCGGCAGACGAGGTGATCGTTCTCGTCATAGACGAGCAAATCGAGATCGCCGCTGCCGTCCCCAGCGAGGCCTGCTTCTGCCAACTGCCCCCCGCTGAACACGACACTATAGACGTCGGTGGCACCGGCTTGGACAGTGTCTTGATGGGTCTTGGGTTGCCCGGCTCCGGCGGCGGCTCCCATCGTTACGGTCTCGTCGATCAGCAGGTTGGTGATTTTCTCACCTTTGGCGAGATCGCGTGCTTCGACAAGGATCGAATCAGCCGACACCGGCTGGCCTGATTTTTGTGCGCTCTCGGTCGCCGTTCTTCCCTCCGGTTTGAGGTCGACCTCGGTGCCGCCCAGCGCCTTGGTGATCCGCGCCGCAACGATCAGCACCAGTGGGTCTCTGGTGTCGCGCCCGAAAGCGAGGAGGTCTGAGGCCATTTGCAACCGCGCGATCGGTTCGTCGGTCGACGGCGCCTTTGGCCCGCCTGCGATGTTGACGCCTTTTTGCGGTGCAGGTGCGGGTCCGTCAGATACCGAACCGGCCAGTAGCGAAGAGCTGAAGCCCAATCCGACCGCGAGGCTCGCGATCGCGAAAAGCTTGCCTGAAGAGAGTTTCGCTAGGGAAGCCATAAATCGATTTCCAACCCAGCTGCGAAGGTCCGTGGGCCTCAGTTATTTCGCTCAAGGGTTAATATTTGATCGACGTCCACGTGCCGCTGATGAGACCGGTCATATTGACGGCAAGCCACCTGCACCCTACCTAGAGCCGGCTCCCATGGCTCTGCTCTCGATCATCACGGCTCCCGACCCGCGGCTCAAAATCAAGGCGCGGCCGGTCCCTGCGGTCGACGCCAAGGTCCGGCGACTGATGGACGATATGCTCGAGACGATGTATCAGGCGATCGGCATCGGACTTGCGGCACCGCAGGTCGGTCAGTCGAGCCGCGTGATCGTCCTCGACGTTGCGCGCGAGGGTGAGAAGCCGCAGCCGATGAAGCTCGCCAACCCCGAGATCTTGTGGCGCTCATCCGAGCTCGCGACGTTCAGCGAGGGATGCCTGTCGTTGCCAGAGCATTATGCGGACGTCACCCGTCCGGGTGAAGTCCGACTGCGCTACCTGGACCAAGAGAACGAGGTCCGCGAGATGCACGCCAAGGGGCTTCTCGCCACTTGCTTGCAGCACGAGATCGAACACCTCGACGGGATTCTGTTTGTTGACCACCTGTCCCTCGTAAAGCGTGGGATGATCCTGCGAAAGCTCGCCAAGGCAAAGCGCAGCCGAGCCCTCACGGCCGCCTAGCTCTGGCGTTCGCGGTAGTCGAGCGATGACCGCCGAACCCACGAGAAAGGCACTCGATCTTGTCTACATGGGCACTCCGGCGTTTGCCGCGACGATCCTCTCGGGGCTGATCGAGGCCGGGCACCGCGTTCTCGCCGTCTACACCCAACCGCCTCGTCCCGCCGGTCGCGGTCATCGGCCGCAACCCTCGCCGGTGCAATTGTTGGCCGCGCAACACAGGCTCGCCCTCCGCAGCCCCGTGAACCTGCGGACGCCGGAGGCGCAATCGGCATTCGCCAACTCCGGTGCGGATGCTGCGGTGGTCGCCGCCTATGGTTTGATCTTGCCCGGTTCGATTTTGCGAGCCCCCCGGCTCGGTTGCTTCAACGTGCATGCCTCGCTGTTGCCGCGCTGGCGAGGTGCTGCCCCGATCCAGCGCGCGCTACTCGCCGGGGATAGCGAGACCGGCATTACGATCATGCAAATGGAGGAAGGCCTCGACACGGGCCCGATCCTGCTGCAGCAGGGGGTGTCGATCGCACCAAACACGACTGCTGCCGATCTTTCCGCCGAACTTGCGGTGCTCGGCGCTCGGCTGATTCTCGCGGCGCTTGACGGCATTGCCGAAGGCACCTTGCTGCCTCGACCACAGCCGCAAGACGGCGTTACCTATGCACGCAAGATCAGCCGCGAGGACGGCAGGCTCGATTGGCGCCTCAGCGCGGCGGCTCTGGAGCGGCAGGTACGGGCGCTCGACCCGTGGCCAGGCGTCTTTTTTGAGAGCCGAGGCCGTGGCGGGGGCGAGCGGATCCGGGTGCTTGCCGCGATCGCCTCGCCGACCGAATCGGGGAGCCCGCCAGGCACCGTGCTCGACGACAACCTCTCAATCGCGTGCGGCGAGGGTGCGTTCCGGCCATTGCGACTGCAGCGGCCGGGCCGGTCGCCGATTGACACCGGCGCTTTTCTGCGGGGCTTTCCGATCGCCGCCGGGACAGTGCTGCCGTGCCGCGCTACAAGCTAACGATAGAATATGACGGCGCCGGGCTCGCCGGCTGGCAACGGCAGGCAAATGGCGTGTCGGTGCAGCAGGCGCTCGAAACGGCGATCGCCCGGTTCTGCGGCGAGCGAGTCTCCGTCCACGGTGCGGGGCGAACCGATGCAGGCGTGCACGCGCTCGGCCAGACCGCGCATCTCGACCTGACGAGGGCGGTTGCGCCCGAGGTGCTGCGCAGCGCGGTCAACCATCACCTGCGGCCTGCGGCGATCAGTGTGCTCGCCGCCGAACCCGCTTCAGAGGACTTCGACGCGCGGCTTTCCGCGACCTGCCGCGTCTATCTCTACCGCATCCTGAACAGGCGAGCCTCG
>JAFAHQ010000042.1 GCA_019237135.1 Alphaproteobacteria bacterium | reverse complement strand
GCCGCGGCGGCGGGACGGCGCTCGACTACATCGACCGCTTCGGTTTCCTGGGGCCGCGTCTGACATTGGGCCACGGCGTGTGGCTCAACGAGGCCGATCTCGACCGCATCGCTGCAACCGGGACCCATATCTGCCACAACTGCAGCTCGAATTTCCGATTGCGCAGCGGGGTGGCCCCGCTCAACGCGTTCGAAAAGCGCGGCATCAACACCGCGATCGGCCTCGACGAGGCCGGGATCAATGACGACCGCGACATGCTGCAGGAAATGCGCATGGTGTTGCGCGCGCACCGGGCTCCCGGGATGGCGGACGAGGACGTCCCGAGCACCGGTCAAGTATTGCGCATGGCGACAACAGGCGGTGCCGCGACCACCCCCTATGGCAGCCAAATCGGCACGCTCGCCGTCGGCAAGGCCGCCGATCTCATGCTGATCGATTGGGACCAGCTCGCCTGGCCCTATCTCGATCCGGAGACTTCGGTTCTCGACGCCGTCCTGCAGCGGGCGAAGAGCGAGGCGGTCGACCTCGTCTTGGTGGCCGGCGAGGTCGTCTACGAAGGCGGGCGTTTTACCCGGATCGACCGCGACGCGGCACTGCGCGAACTGCACAGCTCATTGCAGCGTCCGCTTGCCGACGACGAGATCGAGCGGCGGGCGCTGTCGAAAGCGCTCTTACCCCATGTCCGGCGGTTTTACGCGGGCTATTTCGACCCCGAGACGCACCAGCCCTACTACCTCCCGAGCTCTCGCGTGTGAGACGCGCGAATCCTCCGGATCGCGAAATCCCAGGGTTCATGACGTTTTAATTTCGCGGTAGACAAGTTCGAAATGCAAGTGCAAGGTGTCTGCTCGATGCTTTAGATGACATGGATTCACGAGGTGGCATACCGACGCGATCTCCCGCTGTTGCGTGCCGCGGCGACGGCGGGCGGTTGTCGCGATGACCGGAGGATGATAATGGCCAGCCCCGTCGCCAAAATTCTGGACGATCTGAGAGCCCGGGGCGGGCTGAAGGGGACTGACGTCGCAAATATCACCGCAGTCTCGCCCGCCACTGTGTCTCGCTGGACAACTGGTAGAGCATTCCCACACCCCAAAACCCAGCTGATAATTTCTGATTTGCGCTATGTCGTCGATCGGCTCGCGGAATTTTATTCGCCGGATGAAACTCGCATATGGCTGTATTCAAGGCATCCGCTACTGAACGGAGAACGAGCAATCGATCTGATCCATGCCGATCGAACGGATGAGGTACTGGCGGTCATAGAGAGTCTCGACCAGAGCACGTACACTTGAACATGATCGGCCGACGGCCGGTTCATGACCGAAGAATCCTCGACGCGCTCGAGACGATTGAGCCCGAACGTTTCACCGGCGAGGCCTGGCGCGTCACCCGGAAAGGCAGGGATCCCTTGCGCGGGTCGACCGCGAACGGGCGCTGGAGCCCGAGCGGCGGCGAATTCGAAGTCCTCTACACAAGCCTGGAACGTGACGGCGCGCTCGCAGAGATCGGATATCGGCTCTCGCTGGAGCCGGTCTGGCCGAGCCGCATCGAGCATCAAGTACACCGCATTGAGGTCGAGACGGAGGGAACACTCAGGTTCGTCGACCGCGAGAGCCTGGCACGCCTTGGAGTCGATATCGCGCGATATCACACCTTCGAATATCAGGCGACCCAAGCGATCGCCGCAGCAGCTTACTTTCTTGAGTTCGACAGCCTGATCGTGCCCAGCGCTCGTTTCCACTGCCCAAACCTTGTCATCTTTACGGAGCGAGCCACCGGGTTGGTCTTAAGGAAATCCGACGCAGTCGACTGGGATGCCTGGCGACGGCGGCGGGTGGGCGAATAGCAATGTAAGTCAACACGCGATTTCGTCGGTTTGCTCGCTAGCTGTCATTGCTATGAAGGTTGTTCATCCGGTGAGCCCCCGTCAGGCTGTGAGTCAGCACACTCGTTGGCCTGATCGGAGGATCTCCCGGATGAACCTTCACACGAAATGCGCGGTTGACGCCGCAAGGTCGTCAACAACAAGCCTCGGGCGGCGCGTCGTCCGGGAACGCGGCCCCGGCCGCAAACATCGCGCCGAGTGTCGAGATCCACATGCTTTTCATGAAACCATCCCGATTCGAACCCGCTCTCCGCCAGCGCTACGCCGACACGCTACAGCTCCACGCCGCGCGTGTTCACGTCCACCGCATAAAGCGAGGTTGAGGCGCAGATGAACAGCCGGTTGTGGTCGTGTCCGCCAAAGCACAGATTGGCGGCAGTCTCGGGCAACACGATGCGGCCGATGATGTCGCCATTGGGTGCGAGCACCGCCACGCCGTTGAACATGGGGTCAGGAGCCCAGCCGCCAGCGCTCCAGATGTTGCCGTCCTCGTCGCAGCGAATGTCGTCGGACAAGCCGCCCTTGGTGTCGCTGAAGTCGTGAAATAGCGTGCCGTTGATCAGCTTTCCGTCATCCGTCACGTCATAGACCCGGATCAGCGACGGCGAGACGCCGTCTTTGCCGCGGCCGGTGTCGGTAATGTAAAGCTTCTTCTCGTCCGGCGAGAAGCACAGCCCGTTTGGCTGATCGAAGTCAGCAGCCACCACCGTCATCTGCGTGGTCTTGCCGTCGATTCGATAGACGTTGTGCGGAAGCTCTGACGGCTCGCGGTGGCCCTCGTGATCGCCGGCGGTTCCGTAGCTCGGATCGGTGAACCAGATCGAATTGTCGGATTTCACTACCACGCCGTTGGGCGAATTGAGCTTCTTGCCCTGGTAGTTGTCCGTCAGCACGGTGATCTTGCCGTCATATTCGGTGCGGGTGACTCGCCGTGCCGCGTGTTCGCAGCTGACCAGCCGCCCCTGCCGGTCGCGCGTGTTGCCGTTGGTAAAGTTCGACGGCGAGCGGAACTCAGTCGTGTCGCCGGACATAGTGTCGTAGCGTAACAGCCGGTTGTTGGGGATGTCGCTGAAGATCACACAGTGCATGTCGCCGAACCACACCGGCCCCTCGGTCCACTCGGCTCCAGTCCAGACGCGCCGCAATAGCGTGGTACCGGCGATGTATTTCTTGAAGCGTGGATCGAGGACCTGAACATTCGCATCGGGATAGGGGACGGTCGGGTTCGCGGCGCTCCAGTCGCGCGGCGGCAGCGACGGGCCGGGCGGGATCGAGTTGGCGGCCAGCGAGGTTCTGGCGGCAACGGCACCTGCGACGGAACCGACTCCCGCGAGCATCAGGCGGCGACGATTGAACATTTTTTCCTCCCTCAGCATCTGGTTCTGGACGGCAGTGAAGGATAGCAGAAGCCGGGCGACCGGCGAAACCGACCGGATATCAGGCCCACTGCTCGTCGGCAATTTTCCCTCAGACGAAGGACACAGCATCGCAAGCGCCCGCTTTCGGATGATATTCTGATGCTCTGAGAGGCTCACGATGATCTCGATAATCATCCGGACCTGGACGAAGAGCGTTCGCTTCCGGCTTTGCTCGAGGCAATTTGCCGGCAGAGGGCCGTACCCAACG
>JAFAHQ010000079.1 GCA_019237135.1 Alphaproteobacteria bacterium | reverse complement strand
GCGTGGATGATCGACCGCTTCGGGACGCCCGAGCAGCGCGAACGATTTCTGCCCAAGCTGGTGAGCATGGCGCATTTCGCCAGCTATTGCCTGACCGAGCCGGGCAGCGGCTCGGATGCGGCCGCACTCGCCACCCGGGCAGTGCGCGGCGGCGAGGATTACGTGCTGAACGGCACCAAGGCGTTCATCTCGGGCGCAGGGGTCAGCGACATCTATGTGACGATGGTGCGGACCGGCGAGGCCGGGTGGAAGGGCATCTCCTGCCTTGTCGTCGAGAAGGGCAGACCGGGCCTGTCCTTCGGCAAGCAGGAGAAAAAGCTCGGTTGGAACACCCAGCCGACGGCGATGGTGATCTTTGAGGATTGCCGGGTGCCGGTCGCCAATCGGCTCGGTGCCGAGGGCGACGGCTTCAAGATTGCGATGATGGGGCTCGACGGTGGTCGTCTCAATATCTCGGCCTGCTCGCTCGGCGGCGCCTGTGCCTGCCTCGAGGCGGCGCGTGATCATTTGCTGGAACGCCGCCAGTTCGGCCGGCCTCTCGCCGATTTTCAGGCATTGCAGTTTAAGCTAGCCGATATGGCAACCGAACTCGACGCGGCGCGGCTGACGGTGCGGCGCGGCGCCGCAAGCCTCGATCACGGCGACGCGCAAGCGACGATGCACTGCGCGATGGCCAAGCGTTTCGCGACCGATGCCGGTTTCCGCATCTGCAACGAGGCGCTGCAGCTGTTTGGCGGCTACGGCTATTTGAAGGATTTTCCGATCGAGCGCTATCTGCGCGACGTCCGCGTGCACCAGATCCTCGAAGGCACCAACGAGATCATGCGGGTGATCATCGCCCGCCGCCTTCTCGGCTCGTGATTGAATGCGTGGCGACGAGGAGATCCTGCTCGGCCGCGAGGATGGCCTCGCCACCCTCACCATCAACCGACCGAAAGCGCTCAATGCGCTGACGCTCGACAACTACCGGCGCTTCGCTCCGGCATTGTGCGCCTGGGCCCAGGACCCTTCCGTCCATGCCGTGATCGTCCGCGGCGCGGGCGAGCGCGCTTTCTGCGCCGGCGGCGACGTTCGCGCGGTATACGAGGCCGGGCGCGGCATTAGCGGCGATCCCGATCTGCCGGCCGTGTTCTTTCGCGAAGAGTACGAGTTGATCCGCCGCATCCACCGCTTTCCTAAGCCCTATATTACGATCATTGACGGGATCACGATGGGCGGTGGCGCCGGGATTTCTGTCAACGGTGCCTATTGCATCGCCACCGAGCGCACCCTCTTCGCGATGCCCGAGACCGCGATCGGTCTGTTTCCCGATGTCGGGGCGACGCGCTTTCTGAACCGCTGCCCCGGGCACATCGGCCGCTATCTCGGCTTGACCGGTGTCCGTCTAGGCGCGGCCGACGCGCTCTATTGCGGGTTTGCCACGCACTTCATGCCCCATGACCGGGTGACCAAACTGATCGCCGCCCTCGGCGGGGTAGTTTGGCAGAGAGGGGGAGAGGGTGACCGGATCGATGCAGTGCTCGGGTGCTTCGCTAAGGATGCCGGCGCGGCCCCGCTTGCGGCATTGCAGCCGGCGATCGACCGGTGCTTCGCAAGCGGTAGCGTCGAGCAGATTCTCGATGCTCTCACAGCAGAGGCGGCCGGTGGCGCGCATGCCGGCTGGGCCGCAGAAACAAGGGCGGGGCTTCTGACAAAATCACCGACCAGCCTCAAGATCACGCTACGCCAGCTCATGATCGGGCGCGATTATGAACTCGAGGCCGCGCTCACCCTTGAGTACCGGCTGACGCAGCATGTGATGGCGGCGGACGACTTCTATGAAGGCGTGCGGGCGATGCTGATCAACAAAGACCAGAAACCGCGCTGGCGCCCGGCGACGCTCGCCGAGGTCGGCGATGGCATGGTCGACGCTTATTTCGCGCCGATCGGCGATCGCGAGCTCCGCTTCACCTAAGGCCGCGGAACAGAAGGAATCTCGCGATGGCGACGATCGGCTTCATTGGTCTGGGCAATATGGGCGCACCGATGGCGGCCAACCTCGTGAAGGCCGGGCATCTGGTGAGCGGCTTCGATATCGTGGCCGGCAGAGCCGAGGCGCTGAGGACGAAAGGTGGACGGGCCGCGACCACAATGCCTGAAGCCGCCGCAGCGGGCGAAATCGTGATCACGATGTTGCCCGCCGGTCCCGATGTGCGTTCGGTCTATCTCGGGGATGCAGGGGTGCTCGCCCATGCCCACAAGGGGGCCTTGCTGATCGATTGCTCGACGATCGATGTCGAAACCGCCCGTTGGGTCGCTACCGCGGCGGCCGATGCTCGGTTCGACATGCTCGACGCACCAGTCTCGGGCGGCGTGATAGGCGCGAAAACGGCGAGCCTGACCTTCATGGTCGGGGGCGATGTCGAAGCGTTCGACCGCGCGCGGCTGGTGCTCGCGGCGATGGGACAGACGATCGTCCATGCCGGGCCCGCTGGCAACGGTCAGGCGGCGAAGATCTGCAACAACATGATCCTCGGCGCTTCGATGATCGCGGTATGCGAGGCCTTCTCGCTCGCCGAGCGGCTCGGCCTCGCGGCTCAGACATTGTTCGACATTAGCGCCAAATCCTCCGGCCAATGTTGGGCGCTAACGAGCTATTGCCCGGTGCCGGGCCCGGTCGCGGCTTCGCCGGCCAATCGCGATTATGTAGCGGGCTTCACCGCCGCGATGATGCTAAAGGACCTCCGACTGGCGCAGCAGGCAGCCGGGGCGAGTGCCGCGGCAACGCCGCTTGGCTCGGTGGCCACCAACCTCTACCAGTTGTTCGTCGACGAAGGGATGGGCGGGCTTGATTTTTCGGGAATCTATCGCTTCATTCGCAAGCGCGAGGTTAAAATTTGAAACGATAAATTTACAAACCGGCGCTAATCTGCGCCCGATCGCCGCCAAACGAGGTTCGGATGACCAACGCGTATCTCGACGTAATTTCGCTGATCGAGCGCCTACACCGTCACTTCCTGGAGGTGGTGAAGCTTGAGCTCGAAGGTCTCGGGATCCACGACATCAACAACGTCCAGGGGATGATGTTGTTCAACATCGGAGACGCGGAGATGACCGTCGGCGAATTGACGCTGCGCGGCTGCTATCTCGGCTCGAACGTCTCCTACAACGTCAAGAAGATGGTCGAAAACGGCTATCTGGTGCAGGAACGCTCGCTGCACGACCGCCGTTCGATCCGCGTTCGACTGACCGGAAAAGGGACGATGCTGCGCGACCGGGTGAGTGTCATGCTTCAGCGCCATCTCGAAATGCTGCCGCAAGCCACGATTAGTATGGACGATCTTCAGGCCGTTGGCGTGACACTTCGCCGGCTCGAGCGGTTCTGGGTTCGCGCCGGCGACCTGGTGCAGCGGCCGCCGCAATTCGCCGCCTGATTTTTCTAATGACGGCGGCGTCGCGGGCTGCAAATCTGCCCGCCCGCAGATAGGAAGGGGGAGCAGCATGTCACTTCAGCTTGTTTCCCTGGGGTCTGGATTGAGCGTCACCGGCCGGCTCGATCGCGCGGATATCGAAGCGCTTGCCCGCTCCGGTGTGCGCACGATCGTCAACAACCGTCCGGATGGCGAAGACCCGGGACAGCTCCCGGCTGCCGAGGCGCGGCGCATCGCCGAGGCGCACGGGCTCGCCTATCACCATATCCCGATCACGGCCGCAACGTTGTCGCGCGCCGACGTCGACGCATTTGCTGCAACCTTGCGCGATGCGCCGGCACCGGTCGTAGCACACTGCCGGAGCGGAACGCGCTCGGCGCTCTTATGGGCGCTCAGCCGCATGCGCGAGGGCGCCGACCCGCTTGCCCTCGTCGCCGAAGCCGCCCGTCACGGCATCGACATCGCCAGTCTTCCGGCGGTAGCAGCGCGGCTGCGCTAACCGCGACCTAACTCAAGGGCCGGGCGATCGATCTGGCTGGCCCGGCGCGGCTACCTCTGACCGAGCTCGTTCGCCGGAGGTACGAAAGAACGATTGCAGAGAGCCCCGCGATCACCCACCACCATATCAGCTCTCGACCTACCCAGAAGAAGATCTCGACCCGCAACCGCATCCCGTCGCTTGCAAAAGGAACGAGCATGGCATGGATCGCACGGCGAAAGAATTCGTCCCACATGACGAAGAGAACCGCGGCGATTGTTTGTCCCCACAAATGTCGGATCGACGTCTTGTCTGCCAAACGATAAAGGTGTATCAAGCCCGGCAAGGCAAGCAAAAAATAAACACCGCGATAATTGACGTTCTGCCCGGCAAAAAAGCAGACCGTCACCAGCATGCTACCGATTGCCAGGCACTGCAGCTCCCATCGTTCCCAGTCTAGGTTTTCCCGATCGAGCAAACGGAGCATCCGCCGCGCTCGGGCGATGGTGACCATCGAGAGAGCACTCAACAGGAAAATAGCAATTACCGGGCGGACGAGACCATTGCCCAGCGCTCCAGCGAATCCGAACGGCAGGTTCTCGGCGGAGAAGGCGTCCGTGAAATAGGACGCAGAAGGAACGTTGGCTAGCGCTTTGTCCAGGTCGAAGTGGTAATAGACACCAAAGGAGATCAGGATCAAACCGACGATGCTCGCGGCCAAAATTGCGTGCCGCCGGGGTTCGCGGGCGAGAAGAAGTAGCAACACGATCGGATAGTATTTGAGCAGCCCTGCGCTTAGAAACAGCGCATAGGAGCACAGCCGGTACGGGCGGGAGGCGACGAGCAGCGCAGAGGCGCAGACGATCAGAAGATACACGACCACATCGTTATTGGCGCGCTCAAGAGCATAAACGGTCATCGGCGAAAGCGCTGCGAGCCCGAGAAGGAAGATATCGCCCAAAGTGCGAGGGCGCAGCACGACCGGCAATGAAAGGATGAACAAAATGTCGAGGCTTAGGCCGACGCAACTGGTCGCCTGAACTCCCAAAAAGCCAGGCGTGATTACCAGCCAGAAGGGCGAGTAGACGTGAGGGCGCCCGAGCGCGTCGCAGGGATTGAACTGATAAATGTCGACCCCCTGTCGTCCACACTCCGCGGCAGCGAGGACGGCGTGGGTATCAAGAAAGGGGAAGCCGAACGGCTCGACACCGACAAGACGGAGAACGTTAAAATACAAGGAGTGGGCGCCGGTACACCAGAGCAGCACCAGCGCCGCGAAGAGGCATAAAGCAGCGATCGGGACCGCGAGGCGATACGCCAATAGCCTACTCGCCGTCTGCGCCCGAAACGCGTCATGTGTAGTGGCGATGTTGGCCATTTGCAGAGCTGACCTAGCATAACTTTAAAATCGCTAACCGCTGGTAAAATCGCCCCGACTTTAGGGCCAGACTGCAGCGTTCACCTTTCCTTCAGCTTGTATTATTTACGATCGCGACGGCGCAATCGGACGTCGACCGGTAATGACCAAGACAATCGCGATCGTGACCCCGGTCCTTGACGACTGGACTTCGTTTGCAGCATTGGTGGCAGAGATATCGTATCTGTTCACCG
>JAFAHQ010000039.1 GCA_019237135.1 Alphaproteobacteria bacterium | reverse complement strand
CGCTTCGCTGAGCGGGCGGCCGCGGTCGAGAAAGCTGTTGTTGAGCGCGCCCACCCGCTGCGTCACAGCGCGGTTGAAGCTGCGCACTTGGTGGATTTGATCGGCGATCATTCTCTGACTTTAGTCAGGTAATGGACCGACGCAAGTGTTTTTTGGCGTGCGGCTCAGTCGGAGGTTACCCTCGTCTTCGCGCCCTATCCCCCGTAAGTGACGACCAGGCCCAGCGCCTTGACCGCGTCGTCCGGGCTCTTGATGTCGCTGAGCGCCGCCGCCGAGGCTTTGTCCGGTGGGTTGACGGTGATCTTCAGCGGTCCTTTCGGATGCTTGTAGTCGTCGAGATAGGAGCCAAGCGCATCGAACACCGCGAGCGTCGCCGCGCTCTGGCCGGCGCGCATGCCACCGAGCATCGTCTTCGCTTGCTTCATTATCGCGTCGACATCAGTACCCTGCAACTTAGCGGCAGCCGGCACGACCTTGCTCAATAACGAGCGGTCCTCGAAGGTCAGGGTCGCGGTACGCAGCGTCGCGTCGTTCATCGCCGCGTCAGGCTTGTCGGCGAGGTCGGGGCGGACGCCGTCGAGCACCAGCGACAGCTCGAGCCGAGCGAGGCTGCCGACGTCGAGCTCTAGCTTGTACAGGGTCAGCGTCTTGCGGTCGGGATCGACCCGATAGTCGAGCGCGAAATCGGCGATTACCTGGTCGATACCGGCAACCTTATTCAGATCGACGCCGGCCGCCGGCTTGCCGGTGACCGTGATGCCCTCGACCCGGATCTTCAAGAACAGCGGCACCCGCTTGTCCAGGCCGGCGAAGTCGAAATTTTCGACGGTCACCCGTTTGATCGCAACCGGCGCCGCCTTGGCGCCGCCGGTGGCGTCGGCCGGTGGCGTGACGACCACGTCCTCGAGCACAAAGCCATTGTCGCCGAGCGCCTTCGCATTCGCGTAGGTGAAGGAGTTGGGCGGCAGTTGCGGCCTGATCTTCTGCTCAAATTGCGAGACCCCGTCCGCCGCCCCCGGCAGAGCCGTCGCCAGAAGAATCACGGCCGCCGCCGCGAGGCGTCCGAAGCATCGACCGTTCGTCATAAATACCCCCGTAAAAACACGTTCTTGCAAACCGCGGTCCGTCAATCCACAGACGAGGCAATTTCCACCAAGTGCTACGGTAGCCACATAAAGTGAAAAAAGCTTTGTTGGGCCAGCATTCTCTAAAGCCTCTTCTTCTTGTCTGTCTTTTTCTCGCTGTCGCTCTGACAGACCCACATGCTGCAAGCGCTTGGGGCGACGAAGGTCACTAGGTCATCGCCCTCATCGCCGAGCAGTATCTCGACCCGGCTGGCAGGACCAAGATGGCGACGCGCCGCGCGGCGGATACTGATACACTAACGGGCCACGACATCGCGAGCGAGGCCACGTGGGCGACCGCGTGCGCCGGGCTCATCTCGGAATGTGAGGAGGATCGGGATGCTAAATGCCGCGATCTGGCCGACCTTGGATTACAGCCGCGTGCCGTATCGCCTTTATCACGATCCCGAGGCGTACCAACGCGAGCAGGAGCGGATCTTCCGCGGCCCGACCTGGAGTTTCCTCGGGCTCGAGGCCGAGGTGCCGAACCCCGGCGATTTCCGTACCACCTATGTCGGCGACACGCCGGTCATCGTGAACCGCGACACGGACGGCGCGATCCACGCTTTGGTCAATCGCTGCGCCCATCGTGGTGCCATGGTCCGGCGCGAGATGTCCGGCAACGCCGGCGAGCACACCTGTATCTATCATCAATGGTGCTACGGCCTCGACGGCAAGCTGAACTCGATACCGTTCCGCCGCGGCATCCGCGGCCAGGGCGGCCTCGACCCGGGCTTCGATATGGCGGCACACGGTCTGCGCAAGCTGCGGGTCGCCTCGGTCGACGGCGCGCTGTTCGGCACGCTCGTCGATGATGTCGAGCCGCTCGAAGACTATCTCGGCGCGCCAGTGCTGGCGCAACTGCGCCGCTTGTTCGAGCGGCCGGTGACGATCCTCGGCTACAACCGTCAGCGCATCCGGGCCAACTGGAAACTCTACGCCGAGAATACCCGCGACAACTACCATGCCAGCCTGTTGCACGAATTTCTGGTGACTTTCGGGCTCGACCGTTCGACCCAGGTCGGCGGCGTCAAAATGGACGCGCGCCACCGTCATAACATCACCTGGGCGGAAGCGGAGAGCGACACCGCTGAACTTGCGCAAGAGGCCTATGGCGCCGCGCGGGTGCGCAGCAATTACCTGTCGCTGAAGGAACCAGAGCTGGTGCGCTTCCGCCGCGAGCGCGCCGACCCGCTGAACATCGCGATCACCTCGGTGTTCCCGAGCGCCGTTTTCGTCCAGATCAGCAACAGCCTGGCGGTGCGCCAGATCCGGCCGCGCGGCGTCGACGAGGTCGAGATCTTCCAGACGATGCTCGGCTACGCCGACGACCCGCCCGAGCTGACCCTGCATCGGCTGCGCCAGGCTAATCTCGTCGGCCCGGCCGGGCTCGTGTCGATGGAGGACGGCGAGGCGATCGAGATCGCGCATCGTGCCTCGAAGCCGGATCGCGACAGCACGACCGTCATTGAGCTGGGCGGCGCCGGGGTGATCTCCGACCGCGATTACCGGGTCACCGACGTGCCATTGCGCGGTTTTTGGTCGTATTACGCGGAGCTCCTCGGGATCGAGCCGGCCGGCGCGGTACGATGACGGAAGGTGCTCCCGGGAGCTCGGCGCGCGACCGCTTCGCGTTGTATGATCTGTTCGCGGCCTACGGCGCGCTGATCGACGCTGCGGAATTCGATGCCTGGCTCGCCCTGTTCGCCGCGGCCTGCACCTACCACATCGTGCCGCAAGAGAATTATGAACGCGGCTTGCCGGCTGGGCTCGTTTACTGCGACGGCCGGGCGGTGCTGGAAGACCGCATCCGCGCGCTGCGCGAGGCCAACAAATACAACATCCACACCGACCGTCACCTGATCGGCCTGCCGCGCCTCATCGGCGAGAAAGGTGCTGCAAAGCTGGTCGAAGCGCCATTCGCCGTGTACCAGACCGATCAGGAGGGCGAAACTCGGCTGTTCGCGACCGGGCTCTACCGCGACCGGATCGTGGTCGAGGCAGGCGGCCTCAAATTCCGCGACAAGCTGGTTGTGCTCGACACCTTTGCGGTGCCGAGCCTGCTCGCCACGCCGTTATGAGCTGCCGGCGTCGGTTTGGGTCCCCCGCCGCACCCCAGTGAGATGCGCCCGACGTTCGATTGGGCATCGGCCGGTCTACGCTGCCTGTCCGGAGAATCCATGCTGCGTCGCAGTCGCACTTTCGATGACTGAGCCAACTGCTCCCTGTCGCCGTGCAGTCGGCGGCAGCCAGAGGTCCGGAGCAGCTCAGTGGGTAATAAAGATCGCTTGGTAGGCGGCGACCTTCTCGCAGACGGCAGCCGCTTCCTCGGAAGTCGGATGGTCGGGATCTAGGGCCGGCGGCAGGCTGCCGAACTTCATCAGGCAGGCCATCAATAGTAGCCGAGCCTTCGTCGCAGTGAGGTTCGAGCCGCCGATGAAGGAAGGGTTGTCCAGAGGAACGAAACCTTCGGTGTTGCCGCGTCCCACGCGAACGACCGGAAGCCCGCTATGGACAGCTCGCAGCATCAGCCTAGTTCGTGCGTTCGAGGCGCTCCTCCCGTACGGGGTAAACCCTTCGACGACGAAGCCGGCCAGCGGCGCGGTTTTCAGCATGCGGCCGATCAGGGCGATGAGATCAACCTCGGCCTCGGGATCGGCCGAGCCGTCATCCCAATAGCTGGCATCCTTCGCGATTGCTACCTTGGGGATCGCCGTGTCGATCAGCCTCCCGTCCGGCCCTTTGATTGCTACGGGAATGGTTTGGATGCGCGCGCCTTCCTGACACACACCCGTCACCTCGGACGGCAGGCGGGTGAGGTTTACTTCGGACCGCCAGGTGTGTCGCGCGGTCGGCAGATAGTGGAGGAGCGGCGCCCCGTCATGGCCGGCTGCGCCGAGGACCCCGCCATGCCCGCCCGTCGCCACGTAGCCTCCCGGCCTGGCATCGGCTTTCTGGACGGCACGGGCGGCGAAGACCCGCTGCTCCTGGATGAGAACCGCGCCAGCCTGGTTGTGGCCCTGTTCATCCGCCCAGACCCGCGAGGCAATGTAGTCGACCGAATCGACAATGTTTTTGGGCCCGTCATTGCTGATCATCCCATGTGGCCGCTGCGCGGCGTTGCCGCAGATCGGCAGGGTCGTGTCGATCAGCAGATTGAGCCAGTAAATCGTCTCTTCAATCCTCGGGCTTCCCTCGGTCCAGATGGCGCCGTCATATTTGCCGCTGGCCAGGATCTGTTGCACCGCATTGGTCGCTCGCGCCAGCGCGTTTCGCGGCGCCGAGGCGGCGAGGTGCGGCGGCTTGTAGAGGAAGAAATCGGCGCCCCGACGCTCGGGTAGGATGTCGCCAGTGCCGGTATCGGTGCGGCGTTCGGCCGGCAGGCCTTTTGTATAGCCCGACGGCGGCAGGATCCGGTAGAAGTCGACTTCGGCCTTGGAGGAGATCAGGTTGCCGGTGCCATGCTCGCCGACGTGCAGCCGGTCGATTTCCGCAAAGCTGCGCGAGCCGTCGGGGAAGAAGCCTTGCCTCGCTTTCGCCTCGGGGGCATTGGGGAAGGCACACTCTTCTTCCCAGGCCGTGCCGTCCGCCTGTGTTGCCATATAGGGCAAGGGATAGAACCCATCTTCGGGTCGCAGTTCGATCTCGTAGACGGGCTTGTCGTTGGCACTCTGCCGCTCCTTATGCATACGCCCGCGACCGTCGACGTAGCCGTCCGGCAGGCCGTACAGTTCGGCCGCGTCGGCTTCGAGGGGATGCGCGCTAAACTGCTCAACATAGACTGTGAGCGGCGCTGCCAAGCGCTGTGGGCGCAGAACGTCGAACCGCATCGGCGTGCCGTCAGGGTTCGTCAGTAACGGCAGATCGTGCTTCGCTCTCGCCTTGTTCGAGGTGACCAAGGGAGGCGTGTTCTGAATGGTGGCATTGGGTCCGGCCAAATGAGCGATGCGAGCTTTCTGGGTCATGGTTCGACCTCCTCGATTGAACTGAAGCGGTGCCGTCGCCGAGGCGTTGCTGCACGTCGCGATCATCCTGGAATTGGTCAGTATCGTCGCGCTCGCGCGCTCGCTCGTCAAATTGAGCGGCGTGCTCCCGGCTGCCGGTATACTACTCATTGGGAATTTTCCCTCCGGTATGCCTGCAGTTCGAGCAGAGAAGAGGAGGTGCGGGAGTGGGTCGCGTATTCGTATCGGGATCATCGGACGGCCTCGGCCTCATGGCGGCAGGGCTCCTGATCGACCAAGGCCATGAGGTCGTACTGCACGGGCGAAACGAACGTCGAAGTCGCGATGCCCTCGCGGCCGCCCCCGGCGCCCGGGGAGTTGTCTCCGGGGACCTCTCCACAATCGCTGGGTCAAGAACAGTTGCCAACGAGGTCAACAAGCTCGGGCGCTTTGACGCTATAATCCACAGTGCGGGCGTCGGCTATCGCGAGGGGCGGGTGGAGACGGAGCCTGGAGTTCCGAGCGTCTTCGCTGTCAATGTGCTCGCGCCCTACATTCTGACGGCACTGATCGAAAGACCGAAGCGATTGGTCTACGTGAGCTCCGGCACGCATCGCGGCGTGTGTCCGCGTATGGACGATCTGCTCTGGACCAAGCGACCCTGGAGCGGCCCGTCGGCTTATGCGGAGAGCAAGCTGTGCGATGTTTTGCTGGCATTTGCCGTGGCTTGCCGCTGGAAAGACGTCACATCCAACGCGCTGGAGCCCGGATGGGTGGCAACAAAGATGGGCGGCCCCTCAGCACCGGACGATCTTCATCAGGGGTGCGTTACCCAGACATGGCTTGCCACGAGCGAGGACGAGTTGGCGCGATCGACGGGCGGGTATTTCTATCATCAACGCCCTCGTGCGCCGAACTCGATCGCGGCCGATCTCGGGACTCAGGAGGAGTTGCTGGCGGAGTGCGGTCGCATCTGCGGCATCTCTCTCGATTGACCCGTGCGGGCCAAAGGGTCATTCGGGCGAGGGGCCCGTTTTGCCCCCCCAACAGTCATTCCTCTCCCCGGTCGCGGCTGTCTCTGTCGGGTGGGGTGCAGACGTGGCCTTTTGCGCCTGCTATGGACCTCCAATGCTTGGTCAAGGTTCAACGAACATCACTCCACAGGGGCTCCTCCATGCAAAGGCGTGGGCCGAGGCGTATGAGCTGATTGACCCTCAGCTTTCTCCCTTGGGGCTGAGGGCCATCGAAGCCCTGGGTCTGGGTTCGGGAGACATTGTTCTCGATATCGGGTGCGGAGCTGGGCAGACCCTCCTCCAACTCGCCGAGCGGGTCGGAACCGAAGGGCAGATGATCGGGGTGGACGTGGCCCCATTGCTCCTTGAAATCGCCAGGCGGAGGACCAAGCCGACTCAGCCAGGTGAGGCTGATCCAGGCAGACGCTGAGTCCTTGGATCTGCCGTACGAGAGTACGGATGCCGAGTTCTCTCGATTCGGTGTGATGAGCTTCAAGAATCCGGCCGCGGCTTTCGCCAACTTCCGTAGAATTCTGAAGCCGTCAGGTGCGCTGGCGTTTAGTTGCTGGCGTTCCCTCCAGGAGAACGAGTTGGATCACCTTCCGCTTTCCGCGGCGGGATTCCAATCGACTGTCGACGAGAGTCCTTTCAGCTTCGCCGACCCCGAACACATACGCCGCACACTTGAGGCGGCTGGGTTCGGCGAGATCATCATCCAATCGCACGATGAAAAGGTGTCGAGCGGCGATCTCGACGCGATGACTTGGGTGCTTCTGAAAGTGGGACCGCTCGGAAAGATCGTTCGCGAGAACCCCGCGCTGCAAGCGATTGCCGAGCCTCTATTGCGCGAGGCCCTGGCTGCTCTGGGCGACCCCTCCAGCGTGCAGCTGTCGGCTTCCATCTGGATTGTGACTGCGCGCGCTGGAGCAGCGACCCGGTAGAGGACCCTCACAACTTCCGCAAAGGATCGATCCGTGCCGCTGGGTAAGGGCTCCGCGAACAGCCGGTTTCGGCGCAAACCCGCTTCTTGCTCGGGCCTTCAAGGCCCAGTTTTTATGCAGAATGCAGGCGTTCAACGCAGGGATGTGCTAGCCTTACGGGGTCCGGGTCAGTGCACGTTCGAGGGGTCAGCGATGGGGCGCCTGTTCGCAATCATCACCTCCGCGACGGTGCTGTTGTGGGCCGATCGTGCGCCCGCCGACGTCGCGAAGGTCGGCTTGCTCGCCGATTTTACCGGCGCCTTCGCGACATGGGGGCCGCAGTTCCGGGAAGGCGTCGAGGCCTACCAAGCGCTGCATGGCAAAACCGTCAAGGGGCTGGACGACAAACTGCACGAAATCCAGTTCATCTACCGCGACACGGCGAGCCAGGGCCCCGACAAGGCCAGGCAGCTCGCCCAGGAGCTGGTGCTACACGACCACGTCAGATTCCTATGCGGCCTCGACTTGTCGCCGCACGCGATGGCGCTGGCGGACATCTCGAAAGAGGCCAAGGTGCCGGTCGTCATCATGAATGCGGCCACCTCCTCGATCACGCGCATGTCGCCCTATTTCGTGCGGGTCAGCCAGACCGTGCCGCAGGACGTGGCGCCGCTTGGTCCGTGGGCGGCCGCGCACGACATCAAGCGGGTCTACACGATCGTCAGCGACTATGCTCCCGGCTACGACGCCGAGGCGTATTTCATCAAGACGTTCAAGGCGGCCGGCGGGACGATTGTCGGCAGCGCCCGCACGCCGCAACAGGAGACCAACTTCTCGGCCTACATGGAGCGCGTGCGAGAGGCCAAGCCCGATGCGCTATACATGTTCCAGCCGGCGGGTTCGCCGTCGGTCGCCTTCGTCAAGGCCTATGTCGAGCGCGGGCTGAAGGCCGCCGGCATCAAGCTGCTTGGCGGCGGCGAGACGCAGGAGCTGTTCCTGCCCAATTTCACCGACGACATCGTCGGTACCGTCACCAGCTTCCATTACACCGAAACGAACACCCGACCCGCCAACCTCGAGTTGCGGGCGCAGGTGAAGAAGATGTTCGGCGACAAGGCGGTGCCGGACATCGCGACGCTGGCGGCGTGGGACGGCACTCGGCTCATCCAGGAGGCGGTGGCAGCGCTCGGTGGCGACGCCGAAGGGCTGCAATACGTCGACTTCATGAAAGGCAAGAAATTCGACAGTCCGCGCGGCCCGGTGGAAATCGACCCGGTCGAGCGTGACATCATCCAGAACGTCTACATCCGGCGGGTCGAGGAGCGCGACGGCAGGCTCGTCAACATCGATATCGACGAGGTGAAGATGGTCAAAGACCCGTGGAAGATCGACCATCCACCGCAGGCGAATTGAAGCGCCCATCCGCATCGCCGACACATGGGCTCGTTTGGACTGACCGTCCTGTTGGACGGCATTTCCTACGGGATGATCCTGTTTCTGATCTCGGTCGGGCTGACCGTGACGATGGGCCTGATGCGGGTCGTCAATCTCGCGCACGGCGCCTTCGCGATGATCGGCGGCTATGTGGCGGGTTACTTGACGCAGCGCGGCTGCAATTTTTACCTCGCGGCCCTCGCCGCCGCGGCCGCGGCGGCGGCACTCGGCGCGGTCACCGAGCGGACGATCTACCGTCCTCTCTACCGCAAAGGTGAACTTGCGCAAGTCTTGCTGACCATCGGCTTCGTCTTCGTTGCGACCGGAGCCGTCACTGAGATCTTCGGCGCCTTTCCCTATCCGGTCGTGTTTCCGCCATACCTGACGCGGCCGCTCGACATCGGGTTTCGCCAGTATCCCGCATACCGATTGTTCCTAATCGCGTCAGGCGCGGCGATCGCGTTGTTGCTGTGGCTGGTCCTCGACAATTCGCTTTACGGTGCCCGTCTGCGCGCTGCGGTCGATAACCCGCGCATGGCGCGAGCCGTCGGCATCAATGTGAGCCTTTTGTTCACCAGCACCTTCACCGTCGGCTGCGGGCTTGCCGGTCTGGGTGGCGCGCTCGGCGCCGGCATCTTGTCGCTCGAGCCGGCCTACGCGTTGAAATACGTCGTATTGTTCCTGGTCGTCGTGATTGTCGGCGGCGAAGGCAGCTTCGAAGGCTCGTTCGTCGCGGCGATGGCGCTCGGCATCATCGATACGCTCGGCAAATATTTCGTCGCCGAGGCAGCGCCCTATCTGCTCTATACCGCCGTCTTTGCGCTGCTGCTGTGGCGGCCGAAGGGTCTGGTGCCGCCGCGGTCGCTCGCATGAGGCGCGCCCGCGTCGTTGCCGCGATCGGGCACGCAGTGCCTTGGGCGATCGCTGTCGTCTATTTCTTCGCCGTGCCGTCGGATCTCGATTTTGGGACCCAGGTCATGATCTGGATCCTCTTCGCGATGTCGCTCGACCTGGCGCTCGGTTATGCCGGGATCCTGACGCTGGGCCAGGCGGCCTTCTTCGGGCTGGGCGCCTACACCGCCGGGTTGTTCGCGATCCATCTCTCCCCGGACCCGCTTCTCGGCCATCTTGCGGCAATCGGCGTCACCATGCTGGTTGGCGCCCTAACCGGTGCCATGATCCTGCATACCACCGGCGTCACGCTCTTGATGCTGACCCTGGCGATAGTCTCGGTGCTGTCACAATACGCCAATCAGGCCACGGATCTCACCGGCGGAGACAACGGGCTGCAAGGGATCAGGCTCGACCCGATCTTCGGGGTCTTCGAGTTCAACATCTTTGGAAAAACCGCCTATTTCTATGCGCTGGTCGTGCTGTTTGGCTGGTTCGTATTGGCGCGGCGGATCGTGCATTCGCCGTTTGGCCGTTCGCTTGACGGAATTCGCCAAAACCCCCATCGAATGCGTGCCATCGGCACCCCGGTATGGTGGCGTCTCCTTGCCATCTACACGATCTCGGCGGCGATGGCGGGATCGGCGGGAGCCTTGTCAGCGCATGCGACCCGTTTCGTCGGCTTGTCGGTCCTCGATCTCTTGACCTCGGGAACCGTCACCGTGGCGCTGATCCTCGGCGGCACGCGGCGCCTCTACGGCGGGTTCATCGGCGCGACGATCTATCTCGTCGTGCAGGACTACAGCGCGAAGATCAGCCCGTTCTTCTGGGAATTCGTCGTGGGTGGTCTGCTGATCGCGACCGTCCTGCTGCTAGAAGGAGGCCTGTTGGATTTCGGCCCGGCAGTGCTGCGGCTGCGCGACCGCTGGCAGGCCGGGCAGCGGAGATGAGCACCACTCGGGCACTGTCGGTTCGGGGACTTGCGAAGAGGTTCGGTGCGCTGGTCGTTGCACAGGAGATCGACCTCGACTTGGCACCCGGCGCCCGGGTGGCGCTGATCGGGCCCAACGGGGCCGGCAAAACGACCTTTGTCAACCTGCTGACGGGCTTCCTCGAACCCGATCGCGGCAGGATCGAATTGTGGGGGCAGAGCCTACAGGGACTGCGCCCGGAGCAACGGGTCAGGCGCGGGCTGGTGCGGACACATCAGATAAACCAGCTGCTGGCCGACAACACGGCGCGCGACAACCTCGCGATCGCGATCGCTGAGCGCGACCGGCATGCCTGGCGGCTCTTCCGGTTCGGCAGGCAGTGGGATCGCTGCTGCGAGGAGGCGCAGCAGCGGCTCGAGGAAATGGAGACCGCCGCCGCCGCCGATCGGCGGGTTTCGGAGCTGCCCTACGGCGAGCAGAGGCTGCTGGAAATCGCGATCGCTCTGTCTCTGCGGCCGCGGGTCCTATTGCTCGACGAGCCGGCCGCGGGGGTCCCGTCGCATGAAACCGAGGTGATCCATCAGGCGCTCGACCGCCTGCCCGCCGACATCGCGATCCTGATCATCGAGCACGACATGGGCGTGGTGTTCCGTTTCGCGCACGAAATTGTCGTGCTGGCGCAGGGGCGGGTTCTCGCACGCGGATCGCCGGCCGCCATATCCGCCGATCCGCGCGTGCGTGCGGTCTATCTCGGCAAGTCCCCAGTATGACGTCGAGCCTGGAGGTCGACGATCTAGTGTCCGGCTGGGGCCGGACGGTGGTGCTGAACGGCGTCTCGCTGACGGCGACGCCCGGCAGCACGCTCGCCATTTTGGGCCGCAACGGCGCCGGCAAGACCACGTTGTTTGCAACGCTGATGGGTCTGACGACCCTCCATGGCGGCACGATCCTGATGGGGGGCAGGGCAATCGACGCGCTGCCGACCCATCGCCGCGCGCGCCTCGGGCTCGGATATGTATCGCAGGAACGCGAGATTTTTTCGTCACTGACCGTCATGGAAAACCTTGCGGTCGCGGCGCTGCCTGGAGGTTGGCCGCCGGAACGCGTCTTCGCGCTGTTTCCTTTGCTTGCGGAGCGCCGCCGGACGACCGGCAACCGGTTGAGTGGTGGCGAACAGCAGATGCTGGCTATCGCGCGGGCGCTGGTCGGCGGGCCGAAGATCCTGTTGCTCGACGAGCCGCTGGAAGGTTTGGCGCCGATCGTCGTCGAAAACCTGTTCGAAGCACTACTGGCGATCCGCGACAATGCCGGGGTTACGATGATCCTCGCCGAGCAAAAGGTCGACTTCGCCTTGGCTTTTGCCGAGGATGCCCTCGTGCTTGAACGCGGATGCATCGTGTTCCGCGGCAGAACAGCCGAGCTGCGGGCGGACGAAGCGCTGCAACACCGGTTGTTGGCGATCGGCGAGCTGTGACGAGCGCCAGGTTTGCCCAACGGCCAAGCCCGAATGGCTCCTTTCGGCGCACAGGCGCGATCCGACAAGCAACTGGGCAGGGCACGCCTTCCATCTGTCAGAGACAGCGCGAGCCGACACCTCAAACGGCCGAGATCGAGAGCGGCCCGAGCACCAGCGCGCCGGCGGAGTTTTGATCCCCAGGCATAGCCGCGTGCTCCCTTCCCGTCGCGTGTTATACTCCGATCGCTCAACACAGCGAACAAATCGAGGGAGAGAAACGATGAGGGATGATCCCTGGACTGCCGCTAATCGGGGCAAGGAGCAGCAGAAGGTCACGATACTGCCAACACGCAAGCCAACGGCTGAGACAGCACCACCTCCGTCCAAGCCAACAGTCTCGGGGCCGTTCTGGACCGGCAAAAAGTCGGCGCCGGTCCAAAGCCTCAAGGCCTCTTAGTTGGGCTAGTTCCTGCTTCTGCGATCGTCGCACGGTCGGCAGCCGCGATCTTCGATTCCAGGTCCCGCCGGATGATGATCGTTTCTTGATTGTAGCGCCCGTTGATGCGCTGACAGTCCTGGACGAATTGCGGCTCGTAACTCCATCGGAGGTCCCGCCGGTCACGCGGTCCGGCGACCCGGTACTTCTCGCATACTAGCTGCACATCAAACAGCCTCGGGTCCTGCCGGGAGAGAATCTCGCTGGCGATGAGCGAGAACGTGTTCGTGGCTTGCATGACACTATCGCCGTTGCCCGATGCCAGTGCCGAGCGGTACTGCACCTGCGCTCTGGCATAATCGGCCACTTCATCGGGGGTCGGGCCGGGAGGAAGGGGCTGAACCGGTGCTGAAGGTTGCGCGCAGGCAACGAGCAGAACGGAAGCCGCCGCGGCTGCAAGCGCGGACCCGATCATCTTCCTCATTTGTGCTCTCCTCAGTGCCGAAATCCCCGCTACACTTACCATCAGATAGCCGAGACGGCAGACGCCTGCGCCGTGCGGCTCAGCCTCCTGGCCGCGCAGCGGTTAGAGTGGCAGCCCCCAGTAATGGGCAGCATGATGAACGCGAGCACCGCCGCACGGTCCCCGTCGGACCCCGTCGGTCCGGATGTCCGGGCCGTATTTGACCGTCAACGCGAGGCGTTCCTGCGTGACGGCGCTCCCGAGCTCTCCCGACGGCGGGCCGATCTCGCGAAACTGGCGCGCGCCATCCGCGAGGACGCCGAGCGCATCGCCGGCGTGATTGCCGCCGACTTCGGCAATCGATCGGCGGGCGAGACGCTGCTCGCGGAAGTGTTGACGACGCTGACTGCGATCCGCCACACGTCGCGCCATCTCGCCCGTTGGATGCGGCCGCGGCGCGTCACGGTCGGCCTCGAATTGATGCCGGCGCGGGCGCGCATCCTTTGCCAGCCGCTGGGCGTGATCGGAATCATCAGCCCGTGGAATTATCCGTTCTCCCTCGCTGTTACGCCGCTGGCCGCGGCGCTCGCCGCCGGCAACCGGATCATCGTCAAGCCGTCGGAATTGACGCTGCGCACCGCCGACTTTCTGGCCGATTTCCTGACCCGGCTTTTTCCGGCGGAGCAAGTCGCAGTTGTACAGGGCGGACCCGAGACGGGCGCGGCCTTTGCGCGACTGCCGTTCGACCATCTGTTCTATACCGGCTCGACCTCAGTCGGGCGCGAGGTCATGAAAGCCGCCGCGGAAAACCTCACCCCCGTGACGCTTGAGCTTGGCGGCAAATCGCCGTGCATCGTGGCCG
>JAFAHQ010000353.1 GCA_019237135.1 Alphaproteobacteria bacterium | reverse complement strand
TGAGACAGCGGTTCGATGGACAACGGTCTTCTCTCGCTCGTCATCGCCGGGGTCGCCTTCTGCGGCAGCCACATTTTATTGTCGAGCACGCGATTGCGCGGCTCGTTGCGCGACCAGCTCGGTGAGCGCGGCTTTCTTGCGGTGTATTCGGTGACCTCATTAGTGATCTTCGCCTGGTTCGTGGCCGCCTATTCGGCCGCGCCGACGATCGTGCTGTGGCCGCGACAACGATGGACTGCGCTCGTCCCGGTGTCGGTTATGCCATTCGCAGCGATCTTGCTGGTCGCCGGCTATACGACGCGCAATCCAACGGCGGTTGGAATGGAGCGATCGGCTCGGTGGGACGATCCGGCCCCGGGCATCCTAGGCGTGACGCGCCACCCGGTGATGTGGGCGATCGGGCTATGGGCGGTCAGTCATCTGATCGCCAACGGCGACCTGAGTTCGGTGCTGTTTTTCGGCTCGCTCGCCGCCCTGGCGCTCGGCGGCACGGTATTGATCGACCACAAGAAGCAGCTCGCCCTCGGCAGCAACTGGCCGCGGCTGACTGAAGTCACCTCGAACTTGCCGTTTGCGGCACTCCTCGCCGGACGCACCAAGCTGCGCTGGAGTGACATCGGCTTCCTGCGGATCGCCGCCGGCCTGTTGCTCTACGCCGTCCTTTACCTCGCTCACCCGATCATTACCGGGCTTCCGGTGATGGTCCCCCAGTAAGCTCGGTTGCCAGGCTCTCGGACAAGGACGAAATCGCCATGCTGTTGTCGCTCGCCGGACGCCGTCTCCACTACGATCTCGTCGGCCCCGAAGGTGGACCCGTCGTCTGCATGACCCACTCGCTGGCGTCCGATAGCGGGATGTGGGCCGAGCAGATGCCGCCGCTGCTCCAAGCCGGGTTTCGCGTGTTGCGCATCGACATGCGAGGGCATGGCGGTAGCGACCCGGTCGCCGGCGACTACACGATGAAGACGCTCGCGGGTGACGTTGCCGGAGTGCTCGACGCGCTCTCACTCCCCCGAGTGCACTATATCGGGCTGTCGATCGGCGGCATGATCGGTCAGGCTTTCGCGATCGAGTACGCCGCCAAACTGATTTCGGCGCTGTGGAGCGACACCCTGCCATCAAGCCCGACCAGCGCGGCGGCGCTGTGGGACGAGCGGATGAACACGGTGCGCCGGGCAAACTCGCTGGAGCCACTCGCCGCCGGCACGGTGGAGCGCTGGTTCACCGACGCGTTCAAGCCGAGAAAACCCGCACGGTGGAAGCAAATCCGCGACACCGTCGCTGCGACGACACCCGCCGGATACCTCGGCTGCTCGGCGGCGATCATGAACTTCGACTTCACCGCACAGCTTCCCGCACTTCGCGTCCCGACCCTGGTGGTGTGCGGAGCGGATGATCCGGGCACGCCGGCAAGCGAGAACCGGCGTCTTGCCGGGCTGGTTCCCGGCGGCCGTTACGAGGAGATCGCCGACGCCCGCCACTTCCCGAATGTCGAGCATCCCGAGGCGTTCAACCGGATCATGATGGGCTGGCTCGAAACACAACACCACGCGCGCTGAGGACGGCGCCGCCTCGATCTTTCCCTGCCGCGCGGGAAAACTCAGGGTAAAAAATTTTTTGGGGCGCCTCTGCGCCGCAAAATCGGGTTATATCATCGGCTTGGGTTCGGCGCGCAGCAAGAATCGAAGGCGTGGCAGGGAACCGGCAGGGAAGCCCGCAAACCGTCGGACGGGTCTCAGGATCGGACCGATCATTACCAACATAACAAGCCGATAATTGATAATCAAGCACGATCCTGCTAACTGCGGCCGCGTCGGGCGACGAGGCGAAGGCGTAGCGCGTTCAGCCGGATAAAGCCCTCGGCGTCGCGCTGGTCGTAGACCACGTCCTCCTCAAAGGTGACGTGACCGAGGCTGTAGAGGCTATTCGGCGAGCGCCGGCCAACGACGCGGACCAAACCCTTGTAGAGCTTGAGCCGCACGGTGCCCTCGACATTCTCCTGGCTCTTGTCGATCAGCGTCTGCAGCATCTCGCGCTCGGGTGAAAACCAGAAGCCGTTGTAGATCAGCTCGGCATAGCGCGGCATCAGCTCGTCCTTCAGATGCGCCGCCCCACGGTCGAGCGTCAGGCTCTCGATCCCGCGATGTGCCGCCTGCA
>JAFAHQ010000024.1 GCA_019237135.1 Alphaproteobacteria bacterium | reverse complement strand
CTTCGCCGCGGCACCCCAACGGTCGATGGCGAGCGAGAGCGCGCGCCGCACGCGGGCATCGTCGAAGGGTGGACGCTTGGTGTTGAACACGACCAGAAGATTGGAGAGCCACGGACTTTCACTGGTCTCTACGCGGTCGCCGAGCGCCTCGACAAGGTCGTCGCGCTGCGGGGGTGTCACACCCCTGAACTCGGCTGCGATGCGGCTGCTTTTGTAGGACGCCATCACCGCGTTCGCGGGGATGAAATCGGCTTGATAACCATCGAGATAGGGCCTGCCGGGCAGAAAATATCTGTCCCAGCGCCGACCCCGCCAATACTTCCCCTTTTCGTACTCGACAAAGGCGAATGCTCCGGTGCCGAGCACGTGGGTCTTGGGAAATTCCGGGTCGAGAGCGAGCTTGGCGGCGCTGTAGATGCAATTCCAAGGGGAGGCGAAATTCGCCAGCATCGCCGCTTCCGGCCACTGCAGATGAAAAACGACGGTGAGCGGGTCCGGCGTATCGATACTCGAGATGGCTGCGTAATCGACCTTGCGCGCCGAGACGACACCCGGCGGCGGGTGAGCGATACGCTCGTAGCTCGCCTTGACGTCGGCAGACGTCAGCCGCGAACCATCATGAAAGAAGACATTGGGCCGAAGCTTGAAGGTATAGGCGAGCCGATCGGCCGAAACACTCCACGACTCCGCTAAGTCGCCGATGATCTGCGGGTAATTAGCGGCATCGAATTTGAGCAAGGTCGAGTAATGCGGTGCTATGGGGTGCAGGAAGGCAAAGGATATGTTGCCGTGACAATCGTAATTGCCGGGCTCGACGGTGACCGCGAATTCGAGCGTTCCGCCGTACTTGGGACTGGTGTCGGCGACGGCGTGCCCGCCGACGACGAGGACGGCGGCGACGACGGCAAAGGTGACCAGGCCGCGCTTGGTCAGCATCGCGGCCAAGCGACGCGCTTTCACAACGAGGGGCTTGTTCATCTCACAGAGCCCTTCCAAGGTGCCGAAAGGGATCGCTTTGCTCGCCGCGACGAACTACCGGATTTGGCGTTTCTGCCAGAGTTCGAACTGCCCGAAGAGCTGGTCCTTTTCCTGCTGGGTCATTGGTTGCCCCCCAGCGGCCTGCTGACGCTCGTCGATAAACCGCGAGAAGATCGTCTTGAGATCCTGCAGATTGGGTGGGGCGGCTGCCGGCACGTTCCGTTGCAGCCACTGGTCTGCGGGCGGAAAGCGGCGCCATCCGGGAAGCTCTGCGGTGATACTGACCTCGCGCCATTTTGGATGGTGGCCGGGCTCGAGCAGCGACTGAAACCCAGTAAAAAACGCCTCGACGAAGTTCACAAGATTGCGGTAGCGGTCGGAGCCGAACTGGAGATTAGCAGCTGCGAGCACCGCACCGACTGCTACGGTGTCGACCGGTTGGTCAGAAGGCACCAGACCGGGATAATCCTGAACGGTGAGTCGTGTCGGGACATAGACGGCGGTCACGGCCGGTTTGAGCGGGATGGCAAGGAAGTGGAGGCCGTCCTCTCCGGCAATGTCACGGAAGAGCGGCGCCGGCTTCCCGGTGACGAAGGCGATGGCGGCGATCTCGCCTTTGCGGAGTTTCTCGAGCGCCACCTCGTGATCATCGTAGGTGGGCGTCACCGGGATGTTCAGAAGATCGAAGAGCCGGCCCGCCGTGATCGCGGTACCGGCGCCCCGCAGATCAACGTTCACCTGCTGGTTTGCCAGCTCCGCGACACTTTTGACGTCGCGTCGGGCGAGCAGATGGAACTCTTCATTATAGAGCTTGGCGATATAAGTTACCCAGCTTTCGAGGCCGGGGAAATAATTCTGCTGCCGCGCGTAATCGAGAACGTCGGCCTGAACGATGGCGACGTCGACGCCGCGTAATAGCTTGAGGTCGGTGATGTTCTGGAGCGATCCTTTGCCGATAACCGGCAGGACTCGACGCGTTGCCCCGTCGTCGATGACATTGGCGAGATCCTCGGCGATGCGCACCGAGATGCCGGCGGCTCGGCCTGTCTCAAGCTCGACGACACCCCGGTTGACGACGGCGATATCCGTCGGCACGGCGGTGCTCGCTGAAGTTGCAAGGGCGATCGCCGTGGCGAAGACCGCGACGACCGCGGCCGCGGTGGTCGGACTCTTCATTGTCGTTCCTGTGGCTATTTCGTCTTTGGGCTCTCGACCTGACCATCGGTCTTCGGCGCGCCAAGGTCAAGCGCATGGCGGTACCAGGACTGCGCTTTGATCGGGTCGCCGACCGTGCGCACCCCGGCCCGGCCGAGAAAGGCAGGATCAAAGGTCGCCCCCATCCGCATCGCCGCCTGCCAGTCGCCGGTATCGGCGGCGCGCTCGTAGAAGAGCCGCGCTGAAGCGACGTCACCGGCGTGAAGGAAGGAGTCACCGCGCGCCAGGAACTCTGCGATTTGCACGTCCGTAAGGCGCGGGGCTCCCTCGG
>JAFAHQ010000415.1 GCA_019237135.1 Alphaproteobacteria bacterium | reverse complement strand
ACAGTGCGTGCCGTTCCCCCTCGCGAATCTACATCTTGTGTCGTCGGCTTCGCGGCGCCGCGCTGTCGAGGTCGCATCGGAAGTTGACCGCAGCTCCGGGTAGAACCGGCTGTGGCTATGACCCCGATTTATCAAAGTCTCAGCACTAAGGAGGAGAAACGGGCATGAAGAAGATCGGGTCGCAGAAAAGCAAGTCTCCTTCTCAGCTGATCGACGCGAGAATCAAGGAGCTAGATGACTGGCGGGGCAAGATGCTCAGCCGGCTGCGTACCTTAGTCAAGGAAGCCGATCCCGAAGTCGTCGAGGAGTGGAAGTGGAGAGGGGTTCCCGTGTGGTCGCACGACGGATTGATCTGCACAGGCGAGACTTACAAGAACGTCGTGAAGATGACCTTCGCGAAAGGGGCGGCTCTGAAGGATCCTTCGGGCCTCTTCAACTCCAGTCTTGAAGGGAACACAAGGCGCGCCATCGACTTCCACGAGGGCGAGAAGATAGACGAGGAGGCGTTGAAGACTCTCGTTCGCGCCGCCGTGACCCTGAACAAGTCCAGAGCCCAAAGCTAATCCACGGAATCAAACATTTTCCGTGGGATCATCCGGCAAGACGTCACCGTAAGCGGCGCGCCGTCCCATCGCTTCTCGACCCGGCTATCTCATCCCTATATTCTGCAGGGTCAAGCCGGGAGCCGATCTTTGCCGCTCGATATCGTCCCCAGCGTGTGCCCGCACGATTGCCCAAGCGCCTGCGCGCTCGATGTCGAGCGCATCGACGGACGTGGTCTCGGACGGGTTCGGGGTGGCGCCGCCCAGCCCTACACGCTGGGTGTGGTCTGCGCCAAGGTCGCGCGCTATGCCGAGCGCCAACACCACCCCGAGCGCCTCTCGCAGCCGCTGCGCCGGGTCGGCGAGAAAGGCACAAGCATCGACGCGTTCGTTCCGATCTCCTGGGACGACGCCCTCGACGAGGTCGCAGACGCGCTGACCCGCGCAACCCAGCGCCACGGCTCCGAGACCGTGTGGCCCTATTACTACGCCGGAACGATGGGGCTGGTGCAGCGCGACGGGATCAACCGGCTGCGCCACGCGATGCGCTATTCGCGCGAGGACCTGACGATCTGCAATGCGCTGTCCGACGCGGGCTGGCTCGCCGGCGTCGGCGCTAAGCGGGGCGTCGACGGGCGCGAGATCGCCAAATCCGACCTGATCGTCGTCTGGGGCGGCAACCCGGTCTCGACCCAAGTCAATGTGATGACCCATATCGCGACGGCGCGCCGGGAACGCGGCGCCAAGCTCGTCGTGATCGATCCTTACCGCACCGCAACCGCGGAGCGGGCCGATCTCCACCTCGCCCCACTTCCCGGCACCGACGGCGCGTTGGCCTGCGCGGTGATGCACGTGCTGTTCAAGGAAGGCTATGCCGACCGCGCCTATATGGCGCGCTACACCGACGATCCCGAAGGCCTCGAGGCGCATCTCGCGACTCGCGACCCGGCCTGGGCGGCCGAGGTCACCGGGCTCTCGGAAGATCAAATCGTCGGTTTCGCCCGGCTCTACGGCCGCACCAAGCGCAGCTACATCCGGGTGGGCTACGGTTTCTCGCGGTCGCGCAACGGCTCGGCTCAGCTCTTCGCGGTCAGCTGTCTGCCGGCGGTGACCGGCGCCTGGGCATATGAGGGCGTCGGCGCGCTTTATTCGAACCTCGGGCTCGTCGCGATCGACACCACCCTGATCGAGGGGCTCGACCAGCTCGTTCCGACCGCCCGGATCCTCGATCAGTCGCGGATCGGCCCGGTGCTGACCGGCGATCCGCGCGATCTCGGCAACGGACCGCCGGTTTCGGCGTTGCTCGTGCAGAACACCAACCCGATGGTCGTCGCACCAGACTCGCGGCTCGTCCACCGGGGCTTCGCGCGCGCCGACCTGTTCGTCTGCGTCCACGAGCAGTTCATGACCGAGACCGCCGCGATGGCCGACATCGTATTGCCGGCGACGACTTTTCTCGAGCACGACGACCTCTACCTCGGGGGCGCGCACACCTATCTGCAGCTCGGCCGCGCGGTGTTGCCGCCCCATGCCGAGTGCCGCTCGAACCACGAGGTGATCAACGGACTCGCCGAGCGGCTCGGCGCATGCCATCCGGGTTTTGCGATAAATGCGGTAGAGCTGATCGACCGGACCTTGCAGCTGAGCGGGCTGCCGGGTGTCGAGAGCTTCCCGGAAGGCGGTCGGCTCGATTGCTGCCCGCCCTTTGAGACCGGGCATTTTCTCGACGGGTTTCCTCAGGCCGACAAGAAGTTTCACTTCCGCGCCGACTGGCAGGCGATCGGGCCGGAATACACGAGGTTGCCGGCATTTGCCGACCACATCGCGGCGATCGACGACGGCGATCCCGAGCGGCCGTTCCGCCTGGTGCCAGCACCCTCGCGGTCCTTCCTAAACACGAGCTTCAACAACACGCCGTCGAGCCTCGCCCGCGAAGGCCGGCCAACCGCGCTGATCCATCCCGAGGTGTTGAAAGAGCTACGGCTCGGCGACGGCGACCGGGTACGGCTCGGCAATCGGCAGGGCAGCCTCGTGGTCCATGCGCGCGGCTTTGCGGGCATGCAAAAACGGGTGGTCATAGTCGAGGGCCTGTGGCCCAATCATGCATTCGAGGAGGGTATCGGGATCAATTTGTTGACGAGCGCCGATCCCGGTCTGCCGCGCGGCGGCGCCGTCTTCCACGATACCTCGGTCTGGCTCCGCCCGGCGTGAGGGCAAGATGAGTGAGGACAAGAACCGGCTTCCAACCGAGCGGCACTCGGCCGAAGTCGCCGATTTTCTGGAGAAGCTCAAGCAGGCGCCGGCAGCGCATACGGGAGGTGGGCGCGGGCGGCTGATCTTTGCATTGGACGCCACCGCCAGCCGCGAGCCGACCTGGGACCGCGCTTGCCGGATCCAAGGCGAGATGTTCGAGGCGACGGCGGGACTCGGTGGGCTGGAAATCCAGCTCGTCTACTACCGCGGCTTTTCGGAATGCAAGGCGAGCCGCTGGATGACGACAGCTGCCGATCTTCACCGGGTCATGCGACGTGTTTTTTGCGTTGGCGGCGAGACCCAGATCGAGCGCGTGCTGACCCATGCGATCCGCGAGACGCGCACCCGCAAGGTCAATGCGCTAGTCTTTGTCGGCGATGCAATGGAGGAGAAGGTCGACCGGCTGTGCCGCCATGCCGGCGAGCTGGGCCTGTTGGGCGTGCCGATCTTTCTGTTTCACGAAGGCCGCGACCGCACGGCAGCAGCGGCGTTCAAGCAGATCGCGAACCTGTCGCGCGGCGCCTATCTGAGTTTCGACTTAGCCAGCGCCGATCGCCTGAAAGAACTGCTCGGCGCCGTCGCCGTCTACGCGGCAGGCGGCTATCGGGCGCTGACCGCCTATGGCGAGAAGAAGGGTGGCGAGGTCTTGCGTCTGACCTCCCAGCTGCGGAGCTGAGAGCCGGCGATGATCTACGTGCTGGGCGGGTTCGCGATCCTCAGCGGCTTCCTGATGCTCGTCTATCTGTTCGTCAACGCCGATCCTGCGCGGCTCGCCCGGGGCCTCAAAGTGACCGGCATCGTCATCGCGGTCTTGGCGGTGGCGACCCTGGCGATCTCCGGGCGGCTCGCCGCGCTGCTGATGCCGCTCGCCATGCTGATGCCGGCCTTGATCCGAGTTCGCAGCCTTCTCGACCGCTTTCGTCCGCCTTCCGCGGGCCAGACTTCTAGGGTCGAAACCGATTTTCTGCGAATGACGCTCGATCACGACACCGGCAGCATGACCGGCACCGTCCTACGCGGCCGCTTCAGCGGCATGCGTGTCGAGGAGCTCGCGCCGGCCGATCTCTTGGCATTGCTGCGCGAGTGCCGGGCGGAAGACGAGGAAGGGGCGCGCCTGCTCGAGGCCTATCTCGATCGCGTCCACCCCGATTGGCGCGACGAGCTCGCGGGTGAGCGCGCCGCCGGGGGCTCTGGCGGGAGTGCCCGGCCGGCGAGCGGCGACATGACCATCGAGGAGGCGTACGCGATCCTCGGTCTCGCACCCGGCGCCGACGCCGAGGCAATCAAGGAGGCGCATCGCCGGCTGATGGTCAAACTGCACCCCGATCACGGCGGCTCGGGCTACTTAGCGACCAAGATCAACCGCGCCCGTGACGTGCTGCTGCACCATTAGTACGCCACTCTGCAGCGACCAGAATTCTCCGATGAACTTATTTTGGCGGCGCCAGAGCCTGAGCATTCAGGCGCGACTCGTTATCCTAATACTAGCGGCCGTGCTGCCTGCGGTCGGATTGGCGAGCTTTGGTGTCGTCCGCATCGTTAACGGCGAGCGCGCACAGGCTGAACGCGATGTAAAAGAAAGAGTTGAAGTCCTACTCAGCGCCGTCGACCGTGAGATTGGAGGCGTCCAGGTCTCTCTTCAGATGCTCGCGAGTTCGCCCAATCTTCGGCGCGGCGATTTGGAGGCTTTTGCGAACCAAATCCAGGAGGCGCTAAAAGTCCAGGGGCTGGCGATTGGCCTTCACGACACGACCGCCGAGGAACTGGTCAGCACCACCCGGCCTTATGGCGCGCTGCCGCCTCGCAAGACAAACCGTGAGATGGTCGACCATATCGTCAGGACGGGTAAACCGCACATCTCCAACCTTTTTACCGGCGCGGTAATGCAGCAGCCGATCGTCACCGTCGGGGTACCGGTCTTGCGTGACGACAAGGTCATATACGTGCTGACCATGGCGCTGGACCCCGCTCATCTTTCTACGCTCCTGCAAGATCAAAACATCCCCTCCGAGTGGACCGCGGGGATCTTCGACCGGAAAGGGATCATCGTCGCACGCAACCGGGATCCCGATCGTTTCTTGGGCCATCCGGCAGGCGCGGCGCTTCGAGAGAAGATGGCGGCAGCGGCCGAGGGCTGGTTTTCCAACGTGACCAGCGAGGGGCTTGGCGTCTATGCCGCCTTCCGGCGATCATCGATTACGGGGTGGACGGTAGCCATCGGTATTCCGAGGGCTGCTATGGACGCGCCCCTCCATCGGGCCTACCGGGTGGCACTCGTCGGCAGCGCGGCAACACTCGCCTTGAGCCTCGCGTTGGCTTGGTTGATGGCGCGGACGATCCGGCGGCCAGTCGAGGCACTTACGGCCGCGACGCGCGCATTGGGGAATGACGAGCCCTTCGGCCAGTTGTTCGGCGGCGTCCGCGAGCTCGATCAGGTCGGCGATGCGCTACGAGCCACGGCTGTCGCGCTGACGCGTAGCCGTGCCGAGCTCGAAGTTAAGGTAACGGAGCGAACCCGGGAACTTGCCGAGGCGAACGAGCGGCTCACCGCCGAGATCCGCGCCCGCGAGCAGGCGCAAACGGCGCTTTTGCACGCGCAAAAAATGGACGCCATGGGGCAGTTGACGGGGGGCATCGCGCACGATTTCAACAATCTTCTAACCGCGGCATCCGGCTCGCTGGAGCTTCTCGAGACGCGGATCCCGGATGAGCGGAGCCAGCGCCTGCTGCAAATTGCCCAGCGCGCCATGTCGCGCGGGGCAAGCCTTACATGCTCGTTGCTTGCATTCGCGCGCAAGCAGCGTCTGCAGCCGGTGCTGGCCGACATCAATGCCATTATTATCGAGATCACGGACCTCCTGCAGCGCTCGATCGGCCCCACCGTCGAGATCCACTACAACCTCGCGAGCGCACCGTGGCCGACCCTGATCGATATCGGTCAGATCGAAACAGCGATCCTCAACGTCGCGATCAATGCGCGCGATGCCATGCCGCCGGGGGGCGTCCTACTGATCGAGACGCAAAATATCGGCGCGGGCGATGACGATTTGCCGAAGGAAGTCGCCGACCATGACTGCGTCCTCGTGTCGATAACCGACACCGGAACCGGCATGAGCCCTGAGATGATCGAGCACGCATTTGAGCCCTTCTTCACCACGAAGGAGATCGGCAAGGGTACCGGGTTGGGCCTCTCTACGGTCTTCGGCATCGTCCGTCAATCCGACGGGGCGGTCCGGATTCGGAGCGAGATTGGCAAAGGGACGACCGTTCAAATTTATTTGCGGAGAGCGCAAGGCAGCCCGATAACGCCCGCTGACCACCCCGCGCATACCCGTGCGCGGACGCATGCCGGCGGCCGCATTTTGGTGGTCGACGACGATTCGGACGTTCGATGGGTAACCGTCGAATGCCTCCGTGAGATCGGTCATTTTGTCGCCGAGGCCGATAGCGGGCAGGCTGCGCTGGCGATCCTTCAAAAGGGCAATCCCTGCGACCTTCTCGTTATGGACGTCGCGATGCCTGGGCTGTCTGGGAGGGACACAGTACGCTTGGCGCGGCAGACACGGCCGGACCTGAAAGTATTATTCGTCACCGGTTACGCGGATGAATCGAGGGTCGAGGGCCCGGGCGACGACCCGCTGATCAAGAAGCCCTTCAAGCCGGCCGATCTGGCAGAGGCCGTCCGTCAGGCCCTACGACAACCGCCCGTCAGCCAGGGGGGCGGCAATGTCGTGCTGCTGCACCATTAGGGCAGCCCGCTCGGCGAGATGCAGTCGAAGTAGCCAAAATGCTGGCCAAGGCCCTGATCGTCGACCTTCCTCAACTTCGCGATCTTGTCTTTCGCTGCGCAGGCCCGTTGCGCCATCTGCTTCGCGTCGTCGATTTTGTTGACGATGCCGTCGTAGCGGACGGCGACCTCGGTCGCCGTGTTCTCGACGATCGTCGGGGTCGCAGTGCACGCGACGAGCGCAAGGAGGCCCGATAAGCGAGCGATCCTGTGCATTATGTCTGCTCCCGAAAAAGGAGATAAATAACGCCGAGAAGGTTGCCATTGTCATCGCTACGCTGGAACAGCCGCGCTGCGGCTTCCGATCCCGCACCTCGTCCGATCCTGGTGCCGCTGGTCGTCGCCTGCGCGATGTTCATGCAGAACCTCGATTCGACCGTCATCGCCACGGCACTACCGACGATCGCGCGATCGCTCGACGAAAGCCCGCTGACGCTGAATGTCGCGATCACCTGTTATTTGCTGAGCCTCGCGGTGTTCATCCCGATCAGCGGCTGGACCGCCGATCGGTTCGGGGCGCGGCGGGTGTTCAGCGCTGCGATCGTCGTCTTCACATTGGGCTCGATAGGCTGCGGCATGGCGAATTCGCTGGCCGCGCTCGTTGCCGCCCGCATCCTCCAGGGCATGGGCGGGGCGCTGATGGTGCCGGTTGGGCGCTTGGTCCTGCTGCGGACAGTAGAGAGATCCGATCTGGTGCGCGCCATGTCCTATGTCAGCGTCCCGGCGCTGATCGGCCCGGTCATGGGGCCGCCGCTCGGCGGCTTTATCGTCACCTATTGGTCGTGGCGCTGGATCTTCTTCATCAACATCCCGATCGGCGTCCTCGGCATTATCCTCGTCAACCTGCTCATCGGCGACCTCAAGGAGGGCGGCCGACGGCCGTTCGACTTCGGCGGTTTTGCGCTGACGGGAGTGGGGCTCGCGACCCTGGCCTTCGGTTTCGAGAATGTCGGGCGCGGCGCTCTGCCGAGCATCCTCGTGGCAGGGTTGCTGACTGTCGGGGCCGCCTGCACTGTACTCTATGTGCGCCACGCCCGCCGTGTGGCCCATCCCATCATTGATTTGGCATTGTTTCAGATCCCGACCTACGCGGCTGCGTCGATCGGCGGCTTTCTGTTCCGCATGGGACTTGGGGCATTGCCGTTTCTGCTGCCGCTGATGCTGCAGGTCGGCTTCGGGCTCGACGCTCTTTCGTCCGGGCTGCTGACCTTTGCCAGCGCCGCAGGTGCAATGACAATGAAGATGACCGCCGCGCGGATCATTCGCGCCCTGGGTTTCCGCATCGTGCTGGTCGGCGACGCGGTGATCAGCGCGCTCTTTTTGTTCGGCTACAGCCTGTTCCGGCCGACCACGCCCCATCTGGTGATCTTTCTCGCGCTCCTTGCGGGTGGGTTCTTCCGCTCGCTGCAGATGACCAGCATCAACACATTGAGCTATGCCGATGTGCCGCCGGCGATGCTGAGCCGGGCAACGAGCCTGAGCAGCATGGCCCAGCAGCTCTCGCAGACCGTCGGCGTCGCCACCGGGGCATTGTTGCTGCAGGTGGTGCTGGCGCTGCGCGGGGGCGGAGTTCTGACCGCGGCCGACTTCTACCCGGCCTTTGTCGGGGTGGCGATGATTTCGCTGTCGTCTGTGCCGTTCTTTTTCAAGATGTCGCCTGATGCCGGCGCCGAGGTTAGCGGCCGCTCGGTCGCGCGGTGATCGCGGCTAATTTCCGGCCAGCCGGAGGGGTTGCTGCGCGCCGGCGATCTGGTGGCGGATCAGCCGCGCGTAAAGCCCGTTGCGGGCGAGCAGCTCGCCATGGATGCCGGTCTCGACGAGACGGCCGCGATCGAGCACGGCGAGCCGATCGGCGTCGCGCACGGTCGATAGGCGATGAGCGATGACGATGGTCGTGCGGTTGCGCATCAATGCGTCGAGTGCTGTACGCACTTGCGCCTCACTGACCGCGTCGAGATGTGAGGTCGCTTCGTCGAGGATCAGGGTTGGCGCGTTTTTCAAGAAAGCGCGAGCAATCGCGACGCGCTGGCGTTGCCCGCCGGAAAGCTGGACGCCGCGCTCGCCGACCGTCGTCTCGAGCCCCTCGGGCAGGCTCTCGACGAAATCGGCGAGCGCCGCCTGGTCGAGAGCGCGGCGGACCGCCGCCTCGTCGGCCTCGGGGCGGGCGAGCTGGACATTGGCGCCCAAGGTGTCGTTGAAGAGATAGGTGTCCTGCGAGACGAGCGAGATCCGTGCCCGCAGATGGTCGAGTGCGAAATCGCGCAGGTCGACCCCGTCGATCAGAATCCGTCCGGCCTTCGGATCCCAGAACCGCAGCAACAGGTTGGCGATCGTGGTTTTGCCGGCGCCCGAGGGGCCGACCAGCGCCAAGGTCGCACCCGCCGCAATCTCGAGCCCGATATGATCGAGCGCCGGGCGGCGGGCGCCGGGGTAAGAAAAGCTCACCCCCTCGAAGCGGATCGCCGAGCCACTCGACGGGGCCGCGGGGCGCAGGGGGCCGTCAATGACGGCCGGCTTCTCGCGCTGCACGGCGTAATACCGGCGCGTCGAGGCGATCGTATCGGCGAGCTGACGGCTGACATTGGCGATCTCCGAGATCGGCAGAAACGACGCCAGCGCCAGTAGGATCAACAGCGGCAGGGTCGTCGACGCGAGCTGATATTCGGCGGCGAGCCGCGCACCGACGACCGCAACCGCAAGCCCGCCGAGTCCAGTTGCGACTTCGAGCTGGGCCGTCTGCGAGGAAAGGTCCCGCAGCAATTCGAGGCGTATGCGCTGATAGCCCCGAACGAGTTCCATGAAGCCTCGCTTTCGGATGCCAACCGCCTGAAACGCGACGAGATCGGCAAGGCCTTGGATCGTCTCAGTGACATAGGCACCCAAGAGGCCGAGCGCGTCACGCGCCTGCATGCCGAGCCGATCGATGCGCGCCCGCATCAGCACCGGCGCGAGGCCGGCAAAAAGCACGAAGGGTAGCAGTGCCAGGGCGATCGGCCAGGCGACGACGGCGAGGCTCAACAGCACCGTCGAGGGCACCAGGATCGCCACCAAGGCCGGCGCCACGGTGTGGGCGAAGAAATATTCGATCGTCTCAATGTCCTGATTGGCGAGCGCCACAAGGTCGCCCGAGCGGCGCCGCACAAGGTAGGCCGGCGCCAGAGTGTCGAGCTTGCGGAAGAGGCCGATCCGCATCTCCGCCAGCAAGCGATAGGCGATGTCGTGGGCGAGCCAGGATTCGAGCCAGTGCAGCAGACCCGCGAGCGGTGCAGCCAGCCCGAGTAGAATCAGCAGCCAGCGGAACGGTGACCCGGTTTTGACCGCGGCGACGGCGAGCGCGCCGAAGATGCCGACCCCGATGAACGCCGCGACCCGCGCGATCCCGGAGGTGACAACGATGCCGAACCGGCGCCGCCACGGCTTGATGATCTGCGCTAAGGTGCCAAGTGTGGCGCGCCAGCCGACCGCAGCGGCAGCGCTGGCCATTGCCTCCGTTGCCGTCTCGCCCAAAGTCTCGATTTCAGCGCGGTCGCCGCGCTCGGTCGCCGCCGGATCAGCTTCGACGAGGTCGAAATCGTCCTCGCGCTCTTCGGCCTGCGCGCCCATCAGCCGGCGATAGGGGCCGTCGCGCCGGATCAGCTCGGCGTGCCGTCCGGTCTCTACGATACGCCCCTTGTCGAGAACCAGGATGCGGTCGGCGGCGATCACGCTCGACAGCCGATGCGCGAGGATCAGAGTTGTGCGTCCCGCCGACAGGCGGTCGATCGCCTGCTGGATCACCGCCTCGTTTTCGGCGTCGACCGAAGACAGAGCCTCGTCGAGGATCAGGATCGGCGCATCGCGCAACAATGCCCGGGCAATCGCTAGGCGTTGGCGCTGTCCGCCGGACAGTAAGACCCCACGCTCGCCGATCATCGTGGCATAGCCGTGCGGGAGCGCCATAATGAACTCGTGCGCATTGGCGTCGCGCGCCGCGGCTTCGAGCTCATCCCGGTCGGCACCCGGTTTGCCGAGCCGTAAATTCTCTTCGACCGTCCCGTAGAAGAGGTATGTGTCTTGGTGGACCACCGCGATCATTCGACCCAGCGCCTCGGGGTTGAGCGTCCTCAGATCGTGTCCGCCGATCCGTACTGTTCCCGGCTG
>JAFAHQ010000019.1 GCA_019237135.1 Alphaproteobacteria bacterium | reverse complement strand
CGTCAGCATGTCCGGAATGGCGTTCGGCGGCTGGTTCGCCGGTGCGCTATATGATCACTTCGGTTTCTATGCCCCGGCCTTCGCGGCGGGGGCGTTCTTCAACGTGGCGAACCTGGTCGTCATCGGGTTCCTCGTGACACGGCAGGTACGCGAACCACGCCTGCCGGCGGTGCTCCCAGCCTAGCAGCTCAGCGCGGTCGTCAGGCGGCGGTTTTGACGAGCTTGTGGATGACTCGGATGCGCTTCGGCGGCGGGTCTTTCGAGAACCGCGCCCAGGTTCGGCCGGAAAGCTCGCCGACGTAAATGTTGCCGTGCCCGTCGACCGCCATGCCGTGCGGCGAGGTGAACTGCCCTGCAGCGAGGCCAGCATGCATTTTGCCGAGCCGCGCCAGTACTTTTCCCTTGGAAGTATGGATGCTGACGCGCGGTCCGATGTTGGGCCAATCCCGATTGATCTCGCCCGAGGGGCCGCCTTCGCCGATATAGACCAGCGGGTCAGGGCCGGCCGCCATGCACATGCCGTTCGGCCGATGCAGATTATTCCACTGGGTTTCGAACCTGCCGCTGCCGTCGAACACCTGGACTCGATGGTTCTCCCGATCGGCGACGTAGACCCAGCCGTCGGTATCGCAGCAGATGTTGTGCGGGACGTTGAACTGGCCGGGGTCGGTGCCCGGCTCGCCCCATGACATCAACAACTTGCCGTCCGGGGTGTATTTGTGGATCCGTGCATTGCCATAGCCGTCGGAGACGTAAAGATCCCCGTGCGGGGACAAGGCTGTGTGGGTGCAGCGGTGGAACGGCTCGCCGCTCATGTAAGGTTTGGGCTCGCCGGGGATGCCGAGGGTCATCAGCACCTTGCCACCAAGCGTGCATTGGCGCACGGTGTGGTCGCCGTCATCGGTCAGATAGATCGTGTCGTCCGGGCCCATATGGACGCCGTGCGGGCGGCGGAACACCCCCTCGCCCCAGGTGCGCAACAGATTGCCTTCCGCATCGAACACGGCGACCGGGTGCTCGCCACGATTAAAGGCATAGACCCGCTGCTGTCGGTCGACCCCGACTGCGGCGCAGTCACCCAATGTGACTTCCGCCGGCAGCTTCGCCCAATTCTCGTCGACTTCGAAGGTGTATTCGCCGCTTCCGAGCTGAACCGCCATGCGTCCTCTCCCTTGTGATCTGCTTTAGGCCGAGGACTACCTTAGGCAGGAAACGCAATTCAGGCGAGCGCTCGACGCGGCTCATTATCTGTAGCGCTGATAGTCGGTCGTTCGTACGATGCCCGATCAACATCCTTGCGGAGGGAGCAAGAGGAGCCCGCTATGCCAGACAAGCTGATCTCCGGCGACAACCACATCGACCTGACCTACTTGCCGCCCGACCTATGGTCGTCCGTGGTGCCCACGAAATGGAAGCTTCTCGCGCCTCGCGTCGAAGAGATGGAGGACGGTCTCCACTGGTTCGTCGAGGCCCAGGATAAAGGGATGTGGAACGGCATAGGCCCCGGTTTTCTCCCGTATCAGAGAGGGATGTTCGGCCATATCGACGAGATGAGGGATCTCGGCTTCGAATGGAACTACAGCCGCGGCGCCAAGCCGCGTCCGACGACGCCGGAACTGCGCCTTGCCGATCTCGACCGCGACGGGCTCGCCGGCGAAATCGTCTATGGCTGCCTGATGATCAACGATCTGATCGCCGATGCGCCGCTGCGCGCCTGGTCCGACAAGATCTACAACGACTGGGTCGCCGACTTTGCCAAGCGGTCCGATCCGAACCGCGTCTTTCCGCTCGCGATCATCCCCAACACCGACCCCCTCGAGGCCGCCGCGGAGGTCAGGCGCTGCGCCAAGATGGGACTGCGCGGCGGCGACCTCGCCTTCAAGCGCATGACCCCGCCACTCTATACGGACGGCTGGTATCCGCTGTGGGAAGCGGCGGCGGAGTGCCGTTTCCCGATCTCGTTCCACTCGACCGGCTTCAAGGGGCTGCGCCCGCCCGATACGCCCGAGATGGAGAAGAAGTATTTCACCCAATGGCGGCTGGTGCGCTCGGCTTTGTTTCAGCTCGACACGATGGA
>JAFAHQ010000145.1 GCA_019237135.1 Alphaproteobacteria bacterium | reverse complement strand
AAGAACCATACGGGTGCGATGCCGCCGATGGGCGGCGTACAGCTATCCCAGGCCGATCTCGCCGCGGTGGCCGATTATGTCTGGGCGATTGGTCACAGCAATACGCATTGAACTTCGGTCGAGCCGGATCGCGCGCGATTTGGTCGAAGCCGCATGTCGGCCTCGCCAAGTTGATCGAGAGCCCAGCTCCAAACGACCGGCTCAGCTGCCGGGGTGACAACACGGTGGACAATCCGTGCCGGCGATGGTCACAATCCACACTCTTCGACCCCGAAAAACAGGAGGAAATCCCATGATTGACCTGTATTTCTGGCCGACCGGAAACGGCAAGAAAATCGTCATTTTGCTCGAAGAGCTCGGACTGCCCTACACGATCAAGCCGATCAATATCGGCCGCGGCGATCAGCTCACTCCGCATTTTCTGAGGATTTCGCCAAATGGCCGGATGCCGGCGATCGTCGATTCCGAGCCGCTGGGCGGCGGCGCGCCGATCTCGATCTTCGAATCCGGGCCGATCATGATGTATCTCGGCGAAAAGACCGGACGGTTCTACCCGCAAGATACCCGCAGCAAATACGACGTCGCCCAGTGGGTCGGCTGGCAACTGGCCAATCAGGGGCCGAAGCTAGGCGAGCAAGGCCATTTCCGGCGCGCCGAGGAGGCCGGAGGCCACGGCGATCTGACCTACGCGCTGCGCCGCTTCGACAATGAGGCCCACCGCATCTACGGTGTGATGAATCTCGGTCTGTTCAACAAGCGCTACCTCGCCGCCGGCCAGTACACGATCGCCGACATGATCTGCTATCCCTGGGCGTCGAGCTGGTCGAGCCGCAAGATCGACATCGAAGAGTTCCCCAACGTCAAAAGCTGGCTTGCTGAGATCGGCGAGCGCCCGGCGGTCAAGAAGGCGATGGCGATGGGACCGGAGTTCCGCGAGGACCCGAAGTCGATCAGCCCCGAAGAGCAGGCCCGCCGCCGCAAGCTCGTCGGCGACCAGCGCGCCCAGTCGATCCCGAGGGAATGGCTCCAGGCCGCGGAAGGCTAGCCAATCGCGTCGCGGGCCTCCTCGTCGTTTTCACGACGGCAGCGGGGCCTGCGGCAGCTGAGAGCACGACTGCCGATTGGCCCTATTACGGCGGCGATGCAGGCGGGGGCCGCTATTCGCCGCTGGCCCAAATCGACAAGGGCAATGTCGCGGAACTGAAGCTGGCCTGGGAATACCACACCGGCGATATCTCCGACGGCAGCGACAACCGGCGGAAAAGCGAATTCGAGGCGACACCTATCGTCGCCGACGGCACGATGTATCTGACCACCCCGTTCAACCGCGTCGTCGCTCTCGATCCCGAGACCGGCCGGGAGAAGTGGAGCTTCGATCCGAAGATCGACCTGCACGCGCCCTATTCCGAAGGTCTCGTCAATCGGGGTGTCGCTTTATGGGCCGACTCCGGCAAAGGCGAAGGCGAGCCTTGCCGCCGCCGCATCTTTTTGGCCACGATCGATGCCCGCCTCTTCGCTCTTGATGCCGCCGTGGGCACGCCGTGCGTCGATTTCGGCACCGGAGGCCAAATCGATCTGACCCGCGGCATCGCCAACATCACTCGGCGCGGCGAATACGAGGAGACCTCGGCGCCGGCAATTGCGGGTGACCTCATCATCGTTGGTTCCTCGATCGCCGACAACGACCGGGTCGATAGCCCGAGCGGGTTCGTCAGGGCTTTTGATGCGCGAACCGGCAATCTGAGGTGGAACTGGAACCCGATACCGGAAAGCATCGCGCCGACAGGCGCAGGCAATGCCTGGTCGACGATCTCGGTCGATATTGGACGCGGTCTTGTCTTTGTACCGACCACCAGTCCAAGCCCCGACTACCACGGCTTCAAGCGCCCGGGCGACAATAAATGGGCGGATTCGATAGTCGTATTGTCGGCAAAGACCGGCGAAATGGTGTGGGGGTTCCAGCTCGTGCACCACGATCTGTGGGACTACGACACCGCAGCGCAGCCGGTGCTCGCGACACTCCGCCGTAACGGTGTCGAAATCCCCGTCGTGATTGCCGGCAACAAGACCGGAAATCTCTTTGTGCTGGATCGAGAAACCGGAAAACCGGTCTTCGGGGTTGAGGAGCGCCCCGTACCCAAGAGCGATGCCGAAGGGGAGGAGGCCTCGCCGACCCAACCGTTTCCATTGGCACCTCCGCCGCTGGTCCCTCAGCGCCTGACTGCAGAGGACGCTTGGGGACCCACTCCAGAGGATCGGGAGGCGTGTCGTACCCAGATGGAGAAGCTGCGATCCGAAGGGGTTTTCACACCGCCGAGTACGCAAGGGACCATTGCGTTTCCGGGCAATCTCGGCGGCATGAACTGGAGCAGCGGCGCGTTCCATCTCGACAGTCAGATCTTTGTGACCAACGTCAATAATTTCGCGATGGAGGTTCATCTGATCCCGCGCGATCGGTATGAGGCAGTCGAAAAGACCGCCAAAGCGGGTCAGTTTCGCGCCGAGGTCTCTCCTCAGCACGGAACCCCCTACGGGATGAGCCGCGCAGTCCTCCATTCGCCCGCCAACCTCCCGTGCAACCCCCCGCCGTGGGGTTCGCTCGTCGCCGTGGATTTGTCCAATGGAACCGTTCGCTGGAATGTGCCATTGGGAACGACGGCGGAGACCTGGCTCGCGAAGCCCGGGACCATCGTCCGTGGCGTCCCAAATCTCGGCGGGCCGATCGTCACTGCCGGTCGCCTGGTGTTCATTGGGGCCGCAATGGATGAGTATCTGCGGGCGTTCGACCTCGACACCGGTGCCGAACTGTGGAAAGGAAAGCTCCCGGCCGGCGGTCAAGCGACGCCGATGACCTATCGCTTACGTTCCAACGGAAAGCAGTTCGTCGTGATCGCTGCCGGCGGTCACGGCAAGATCGGCACCAAGCTCGGCGATTCGCTGATCGCTTTCGCGCTGCCGTAAGGCCGAGCGCTCAACCGAAAGACTGAGTGACCAAGCTCGCAGCAAAGCGCGCCGACGCAATCAGCAGAAACAATCCAAACGCGATCTCGAGCCGGCGCCGGGGCAGGGCATGCGCGAGCCGCGCGCCGAAGGGTGCGACATAGCTCGAGATCGGTGCGATCAGGGCGACGCCGATCACTGAAACGAAGCCGACCGACAGCGGCGGCAGTGCGGCCCGATATGGAAGGCCTGCCAGCATATAGCCGAGCGTGCCGGCAATCGTGATTGGAACTCCGAGCCCGGCCGAGGTCGCGACCGCATTGTGGATCGGCTTGCCGTAAAGGGTCAGCACGATTGTGGCGAGCGAGCCGCCGCTGATGCCCATCAGCGACGACGCCAGTCCGACCAGAAAAGCCCAGGCAGACATAATAAATCTGCCCGGCAGTTGCTGCGCCAATACCCAATCCTCGCGGCCCACGAGCAATTTTGCGGCGATGATCCCGGCGAACAGCGCAAAGGCGAGTTTGAGGATGCCGCCTGAGGCGAGCACGGCAGTGACAGCTCCGATCGCCACACCCGCGATGGCCGGCAGCGTCCACGACCGCATCACTTGCTGGATCACCAGCCCCTTCGCCAGATGCGCTCGGTAGGATCGCACAGCGGTGGGGACAATGATGGCCAGGGATGTGCCGACGCAGAGCTGCATGCGCATCGCCTCGGGAACGTCGAGAATCCGGAAGACTTCGAACAGCACCGGAACGATGACGGCGCCGCCACCGACCCCGAACAGTCCGGCGAGGAGGCCGGTGACGACGCCCGCGCAGATGACGGCCGCTGCGAGCCAAGCAAGCTCGCCGAACGGGGCCTCCAGGTTTATTCCGCGGCTTCCTTGATCGCCGGCGCTGCGCTGCGGCTGCCGGCCGGCAAGTCGAACAAGTCGGCGGGAAGCCGATCGAAAAAGGAGAGCACCTCGGCCGTCGGAACCACGTCGGCGTATTTGGCGTGCATGTCGCACAGACTGACGGCGTGGCTCGCCTCGCTCCGGTCGAAACAGCCTTCTTCGGCCAAGGTCACGCGATAGTTGAGGCTGAATGCGTCGACCACGGTGGCGCGCACGCAGCCGGAAGTGGTCGTGCCGACGACGACCACGCTATCGCAGCCGAGCAATGTCAAATATCCGGCGAGGCTCGTCCCGAAGAAACCCGACGGCTTCTGCTTCTTGATCACGATGTCTCTTGGGCCGGGCGCGATTTTCGCAACGATCTCGTTACCGTCGACACCGTCGCCAGGGGAGCCGCCCGCCTCGTCGCCGCG
>JAFAHQ010000284.1 GCA_019237135.1 Alphaproteobacteria bacterium | reverse complement strand
CGTCGCTTAGTCGCCGGTCTGCAGGCGCTCGACCAACTCTCGCACCGTCGGAACATAGCCATTCACATAGAACGGGTCGGAAGCAAAGCGAAAGGCGTTGTGCCCGGCGAACATCAGCTGATACTCAACGTCTTCCGAATGGCGGATCGCCTGAAGCGTCTTTTGGATGCAGAAGCTACGCGGATCGGCTTTCTTCCCGGTCGTACGCGCTTCATTTTGTGCCCAATTTGAAAACTGGCAAGCGCTGAGGCAGCCCATGCAGCCGATCTGATCGGTACGGATTTCGAGCGCCTTTCGCGGGGTAACAAAGATCAAGGTCGAGTCGGGCGTGCGCAAGGCTTCGGTGAAACCGGCCGCAACCCAGCCCTCGGCCGATTTCTTGTCGTGGACCGTCAAAAAGACGGTGCGGCCCCGAGCGCCCACGCTGAAGGGCGCCACATGTTCCCCGACGGGCTCGACGGTGTAGGCGACCTGATGTTCGGAACGCTCTTGCAGTTCGTTCAGAAAGCCGTTGCGCACTGCCGAGGAATAGAAGCCGGTGGGACTGAAGCGATTGAGAGAGACATCACCTTCGCTCAAGGTCAGGAGCTTACGCTTCCATGTTTCGGAAATCGGGCTCTCCTGTGTCACGAGCGGACGTGTGCCAAATTGAAAAGCGACCGGACCGAGCTCGGGGTTGTCGATCCAGTCGATCCATTCGCGCAGATACCATAGTCCGCCAGCAACGAAGATCGGCGTCGTCGCAAGCCCAAAATCGACCATCAAGGTACGCAGCTCGCGGACTCGGGGGTACGGCGGTTCGGGATGTTGGGGATCTTCGCTGTTGGAAAGCCCATTATGGCCTCCCGCCAGCCAGGGGTCTTCGTAGACAACACCGCCAAGCCACTCGCAGAACTTATGATAGGCCCGCTTCCACAATGCACGGAACGCGCGGGCTGACGACACAATCGGGTAGTAGTGCACCCCGTATCGCGCGCAGATCTCGGCGATCTTGTAGGGCATCCCCGCCCCGCAGGTGACGCCGTTGATCAGTCCCTTCGCCCCTTCGAGCACGCCGTGTAGTACGCGTTCGGCCGCCGCCATCTCCCACAACACGTTCATGTGGATGCGGCCTTCGCCATTGGAGCGCTCGTGGGCAACACGTGCCTGCTCTATCCCACCGGCGATCGCATAGGCGACGAGTTCCTCGTGTCGCTCCCGCCGCGTCCGTCCGTGGTAGATCTGCGGGACCGGCTGGCCGGACTCGGTGTAGCTGTCGGCGTTGACCCCAGAGAAGGTGCCGACGCTGCCGGTGGCGGCCCAGGCACCGGAGCTTTCGCCATTCGACACCGAGATGCCCTTGCCGCCTTCGACGAGGGGCAGCACTTCGCGCCCGGAAATCACGAGGGGATTGAGCGGTTTCACCGGACTGCTCCTTGCCGCGGCACCTCTGTCGGGCTCAAGTCGGCCGCCGCAGGTTGGCGAGCGGCCTCCGCCGCGGCGCAAATAATATGGGGAACATCCGAGAACACGGAAGTGACACCCCAATCGAACAACGTCAGTGCCCGTACCGCATCATTCACGGTGTAGGTAAGCAAGGCGTATCCCGCCTCCCGGATTTCGGCCACGAGCGCTGGATGCAAGCAGTGGTGATCGGCATGGATCGTCACGCAACCGAGCTTCTCGGCGCGGACACGCCAATTGCCCGGCACAGCACGGAACAATACGCTCCGGGGGATCGAGGGGGCGCATGCCTGTGCTGCCAAGAGAGCTTCCTGGAGGAAGCTCGAAATCAGCGGCGGCGGGAGGTGGGGAGGCCACATCCGGGAGAGCAGTGCGGCAGTTGCCGCGCCGGTTTCGGCTGCCCGGCCGCGAGCGGCTTTCAGTTCTATATTTGCGCCGATGCCCAGCTCGCTAAGGACCTCGACTGCCTCCGCTAGAGTGGGCACGCGCTCCCCACGGAAAGCATCCCCAAATCGGTGCCCAGTGTCGTAACGGCGAACCGCGGCAAGAGGCATCGAGGCGGCCTTGCCCCGACCGTTTGTTGTGCGCTCAAGCCGATCATCATGGAGCAGAATCAGCTGGCCATCTGCAGTGAAGCGGACGTCGATCTCGACCCAGCGGCAACCGAGCTCCTTTGCTTTGCGCAATCCCGCAAGCGTATTTTCCGGCGCGCATCCGGCAGCGCCGCGATGGCCGATCACCGGCGGAAGTATCCCTTCGAAGTGGGTTCTCGGTGTTGTCCTCCCGCCCCGACTCAGAGCTTTGCCTGTGGGCGTGGCGCCGGTTTTACGCGCGCGTGGGGTGGGCCATACCTGAAGCTTCGACGGTGAGAGTGCAGAGCCGTCCCACGCGGCACACACAAACGTCAGGATACCGCCTTGGGCGCCTCCTGGCGCCTCGCACCCAGGTCCTCGCCGGTCTGTTGATCGACTTGGCGCATGCTTAGCTTGACTTTGCCACGGTCGTCAAAGCCGAGCACTTTAACTTTGACCATGTCGCCCATCTTGACCACGTCGGCGACCTTGCCAACTCGGTGCGGCGCAAGCTCGCTGATGTGTACGAGCCCATCGCGCGATCCGAGGAAATTCACAAACGCGCCGAAGTCTACAACTTTGACAACCTTCCCGGAGTAGATCAAGCCGACTTCGGGCTCGGCGACAATCCCGCGGATCCAATCGATTGCGGCTCTGGCCGCATCACCATCGACCGCGGCAACCTTGACGGAGCCGTCGTCATCGATGTCGATCTTGGCCCCAGTTGTCTCGGTGATCTCGCGGATAACCTTGCCGCCCGAACCGATCACCTCGCGGATCTTCTCCCTCGGAATGCTGAAGGTCGTGATTCGAGGTGCATTGTCGCTGACCGAGTCGCGAGCACCGGCCAGTGCCTTCGCCATTTCGCCCAAGATATGAAAGCGACCTTCGCGCGCTTGGTTTAGAGCGACGCGCATGATCTCGTCGGTGATCGAAGTGATCTTGATGTCCATCTGCAACGCCGTCACGCCCCGCTCGGTGCCGGCGACTTTAAAGTCCATGTCGCCGAGATGGTCCTCGTCGCCGAGAATATCCGACAACACGGCAAACCCTTCCGGCTCCTTGATAAGCCCCATGGCGATCCCAGCCACCGAACGCGGCAGCGGCACCCCGGCGTCCATTAGAGCAAGGGAGGCGCCGCAAACCGAAGCCATGGAGGAGGATCCGTTTGACTCGGTGACCTCGGAGACGACGCGGATCGTGTAGGGGAAACTATCCTTTGTCGGCAACAATGGGTGAATCGCCCGCCAGGCAAGCTTTCCGTGCCCGACCTCGCGCCGGTTTGGCGAACCCAGCCGTCCCACCTCGCCCGTCGAGTATGGCGGGAAATTATAGTGGAGCATAAAATTTTCGCGATATTCGCCTTCGAGGGCGTCGATGACCTGCTCATCCTGGCCGGTTCCGAGCGTAGCCACCGCAAGCGCCTGCGTCTCGCCTCGGGTGAACAATGCGGAGCCATGCGCGCGACGCAGGACGCCGACCTCGCATAAAATTGGTCGAACGGTCTGGGTGTCGCGGCCATCGATTCGCGATTCGCCCCGCAAGACGGCGCCGCGGACGATTTCTTTTTCAACATCCTTGAACAACTTTAGCGCAGTCGCGCGCTGAAGCTCGTCCGAGAACAGCTCGACCACCTGCGCCTTCGCCGCATCAAGACGGTTGCTGCGTTCCTGCTTGCCCCGTTCGCGATATGCGGCCTCGATTAGAGGACCAATGGTTTCGCGCAGTCGTTCCTCGATCGCGCCGAGCTCGGGTAGTGTGGGCGTCATGCTCCACGGCTCGCGGGCACACGTCTCGGCGAGCTCGATGATCGCCTGAATCACGGGTAGAAACTCGCGATGGCCAAAGGTCACCGCGCCGAGCATGATCTCCTCGGATAG
>JAFAHQ010000192.1 GCA_019237135.1 Alphaproteobacteria bacterium | reverse complement strand
GGAGACGGTCCCGGAGAACGGTTCGACCCGGGCGAGGTAATTCCCGACAAACAAATCGCGTTCGGTAAGGACGCCGACAAACCGCCCGACCTGATCCATCACCGGTAGACCGCCGATGTGACTGTCAAGCATCAGCCCGAATGGCCTCGGCAACGGGCGTGTCGCGCCCGATCGGAACGCTCACTCGGGTTACGACCTCCGAGGCGTTCATGGCGCATCACCAGCGCTCGGTGGAATTTGCCGGGCGGCGATTCTAGCGTCAATGAGCTGAAGCGGTCGCGGCGAATGCCGTGACGCCGAGCAATTCGCGGCCTTCCAACCGCTCGAGGACGGCGCCGCTCGCCGTAGGGACTCGATCTACCAGCGGCGAATCGGTCCGCAATCGACGTGAACAAAGTCCGAGCGTGGGTAGTAGCCGACCCCGCCGCATCTGAGGCTCAGCGCCGCATCGCGAATCTGGTTCAGGTCGCGGCGCTCTGACCGGAGATCGACTGCCATCCCCTTGATATGATAGCTATATTTCGCCACGCCTTCGTGTTGCAGATAGAGCTTCCTATTGGTGGTCGGCGAGCGATACCCGCAAACCACGAGGAAAGGATCGTGCGTATCGAGCCGATCTCGCAACATTCCAAGCAAGTCGAGAACGCCGGCATCCATCGGTCGGATCTCGTCGGAATGGTGGTCCCGCAGAATCCAGTTGATGTCCCTGACAGCCTCCCGAATGTAGTGGCCGTCGGCCCAATAGACCGTCCGCAGCCATTCACCGGTATGGATGTTGTAGAGCGCAACCGATCGCGGAGCGAAAGAAACTGCCGGGACCGGATCTACCAGACCAACGGCGGCGGCGGCCACGGCCGCACCGAGAAGGCGGCGGCGGCTCAGTAAAGAAGACGCATGCAATGGCTAACTCCCCCAGTTCCCCAGGGCCGGCCATAACAAATTGTTAACGGGGGATGCAAGCCCCGATCAGCCGAAATTAATGCGCCCGATCGGTTTTTTTAACGACATCTTTAACGCAGGTTGAACTGTTATATTTATTGATCACCCTTTACGTTGGCCCACAGCCGAATCCTGAGCAAGCGGCGGCTGTTGCGCGCGCGTCAAGCGCTGCCAAATCTCGTCATCACGTTCGTATGGGTCGGAGCGGAACTGAATCGAACCATCCGATTCGACGTAAACCGTCTGATAGACGATAAAAATCGGTAAGGGGGTCGGCAAAGCTCGCCGATTGGTGTAACCGCGGGAAATACCTTTGTCGATCGCCTCGGGGCTCTGGCCGAGCAGGAGTTGCGCGAGCACTCGTGGGTTCTCGACGCGTACGCACCCGTGGCTCATCATGCGATCGGCCGATTGGAACAGGGATTTGGTCGGCGTATCGTGCAGATAGACGTCGTAGCGATCGGTCATCTCGAATTTGAGCCGCCCGAGGGCGCTGTACGGACCGGCCTCCTGCTGAATAGACCCACCAGCGCGCCACCTCATGTGGTGGCTACTCAGATAATCCGGATCGGCTGCCAGCCTTGGCAATATCTCCTTTTGCGCGATCGAGCGGGGAATGTTCCAGGGAGGATTAAATAAGACGTCACCTATCGTTGAGTAAAACTCAGGTGTCTGCTTGTCCGTCTCACCGACGACGACGCGCGTCGTGAACACCGGCCGGTCGTTGCGGAACAGTTGAAGCCGTGCAATCGCAGAATTTACAACCACGCGGTCGGATGGAATGAGCCGCGGCAGCCAGCGTAACCGCTCCAGATTGACCGCCAACTGTCTTGCCCGGCGTCCCGCGGCGGTACGGCGCTCGGCAGATGCCCCGCCCTCCGAGGCTCGCGTGCTTCCGGGCTCGGCGCCCGCGCGGTATTCGGCATAGGCACGGCGCAGCGTCAAATATTCGGTCGAGGACGGGGCGAGTGCCTCGATTAGCTTTGGCGGATCAGGACTGGCGATCGCGGCGTCGAGCATGGCGACGACGTCGAGCGGTTCCGGCCTCAGGTCCTCGTCATCTGCGCGGTCTTCGATCGGCATCGCACCCCGCGACAGTGCGTCTGCGTAGGAGAGAAACGCGTCAGACAGCAGCAAGTCGCGCTCGACCGGCGATAGCGCTGCGCTGCGCCCGGCGAGCGTGGCGCTATGGAACAGGTTCGGGTCGAGACCCTGTTCATCGGCACGCAGGATCGTGTCCCACAAGCGTCTTGCTGCTGCCGCGTGGCTGTCCCATACCGTTTGGTAACCGTGAACGGCGTAGAACCGCCGCAACAGCCGGTCATGCATCCGCTCGCCCCCCACCGTCAGTTTCCCGGGGGGATCGAGTCGTGCTTTGAGTTCGGGATTGCCGAGGAAGGGGATCACGTTCGGCGATCCAACGTTGGGCTCCGAAACGGCGGGACCCGCTGTTGACGCGTCCTCGCCGGGCTCGACCGCCAGCGCGCGCAGCGAGCAGGGCGCAAGGCCGAAGACACCGAGCCCGAGAGCCATCATGCTCCCTACCAGCAACCGCCTCGCGCGGTCTCGACCTGCACGGGAAATAAGCACGTTACCTCGCTTTGCCGGGGGGACCGTCACGAGCTCGTGACGCGGCGGGATGAGAACACCTACCTCGCAGCTACCGTTCCGGGCAGCCGGCCAGGCTCGGCGTCGACCCTCGCGGGTGTGCATCCAACCTGAAGGTGATTAGTTGACATTGCCTTTGCAAGGGACAGGTCCTCGCGACGCAAATCACGAGAGGGAAAGTCGCTGTGCGCAAGACCGTTCCGGGGCCGGCGTTTGGATAAAGAGTGACTTCGCCTCGCGAAGGGCGCCGAATTCAGCTCGGGGCCAACCTGTGTGCAGGAAAGCATAGAGAGTGCCGCACTCGGCTGTTGAGTGTCCCGGAAGCCAAGAACGCACACCGCTCGGAGTGTTGCGCGAGGTCTTTGGATTCGGCAGCTTCCGAGGTCAGCAGCTCGCGATCATCGAGCACGTGACCGCAGGCGGCGATGCCGTCGTGCTGATGCCGACCGGCGGCGGCAAATCGCTGTGCTATCAGGTGTCGGCGCTGCTGCGCCCCGGTTTGGGTGTCGTCGTCTCGCCCCTGATCGCGCTGATGAAGGACCAAGTTGACGCGCTGCGCCAAGCAGGGGTGCGCGCTGGCGCGTTGAATTCGCGGCTATCCCCCGGCGAGACGGCGGAGATCGAACGCGCGGTTCGCGACGGCGCGCTCGACCTCGTTTACGTTTCGCCCGAGCGATTGCTAACACCACGCTGTCTTGAGCTTCTCTCGCGCTGCCGCCTCGGTCTCTTCGCGGTTGACGAGGCGCACTGCATCTCCCAGTGGGGTCATGATTTCCGCCCGGAGTATCAGCAGCTCTCGATCCTAAAGGAGCGCTTTCCCGGGGTGCCGCTCTTGGCGCTCACCGCGACCGCAGACGGCCCGACACGTCGCGACATCGTCGCACAGCTTCAGCTCGCCGAGGCGCGGGTCTTCGCCGCCGGCTATGATCGTCCCAACTTGTTCTACCGAGTCGTCCCCAAACTCAATCCACTCGAACAACTTTGGCGGTTCCTCACCGAGGAACACCCCGCCGATGCGGGGATCGTTTATTGCTTTACCCGGCGCGCAGTTGAGGAGACCGCCGGCTGGCTCCGGGCGCGTGGGCGCGACGCGCTCCCCTACCATGCCGGTCTCGATGGCGCGGTGCGCGAGCGCAACCAGGAGCGCTTCTTGAAGGAAGAGGGGGTGGTGGTGGTCGCGACCATCGCCTTCGGCATGGGGATCGACAAGCCCAACGTCCGTTTTGTCGCTCATCTCGACGCGCCGAAGAACCTCGAGGCTTATTATCAGGAGACCGGCCGAGCGGGGCGTGACGGGCTTGCGGCGGATGCCTGGATGACTTACGGCATCGCGGATGTGATGAGCCTGATGCGGCTGCTCGACGCAAGCGAAGCGACGGAACGCCAGCGTCGCATCGAGCGGCAGAAGATCGAGGCGCTGATCGGCTATTGCGAGGCGGTTTCCTGCCGCCGACAGGTCCTGCTTGGTTATTTCGGCGAGGCGGATCACCCACCGTGCGGGAATTGCGACAATTGCCGCACACCGGTGCCGAGCTGGGACGGGACCGTCGCCGCCCAAAAAGCGCTATCGGCGGTCTACCGCACGGGTCAGCGCTTCGGCGCGCACCATCTCGTCGACATCCTCGTCGGCAAAGCGACCGAGCGCGTTGTCCGGCTGAAGCATGATCGACTCAAGACATTTGGCGTCGGCACCGAGATCGATCGCCGCGGCTGGCTTTCGGTCTTTCGCCAACTAGTGGCGCAGGGCTTCGTCTTGCCGGATCTCTCTGGCCATGGCGGTCTTGCGCTCGCACCGGCCGCGGCGGAGATCCTGCGCGGTACAAGAACGGTCCGCTTTCGTCTCGACCAGCGCGGCCCGACACGGCAAAGCCCCAAGCCGGATCGCAAAATCGCGGAGACCACGGAACTCGACCCTGTGGCGCGCGCCTTGTGGGAGGCGCTGCGGGCCTGGCGCCTCGAAGAAGCGCGCCGCCAGGAACTGCCGCCCTATGTGATTTTTCACGATTCGACGCTGCTCGAGGTGGCGCGCCGCCGTCCGATCTCCCTGACATCGCTTGCGAACATCCCCGGTATCGGCGCCAGCAAGCTCGAGCGCTACGGAACCGCCATTATCGGGATCGTGGCGCAGAAGACCCTTGATCCGGAGGCTCTCCAGACAGCGTCTCCATCGAGAATAGCGCACGGCGAGACGAAGGGGCCCGATTAGGGCCTGCCGCGCGTTCTTTAACCGCTCGATGCGGTATTGCAATCCGCGGTGATCCGTGTTGTTTTCGGAAATTGCTGTCTCACGTGGTGAGACGATGTTTTCTACGTTGAGTCTTGAACGCCACGGCTCGATCGGGGCCGCCTTTGTCGTTTTTAGTTTCCTGTGGCAAATTGCACCGGCGAGCGCGCAGGAAACTCACTTCTTCCGCATCGGAGCTGCCGCGACCGCGGGTAGCTTCTTCGAGATCGGCGGGGTGCTCGCGAGCGCAATTTCCAAGCCCGCTGACTCTCTCCCTTGTGAGGAAGGCGGCAGCTGCGGCGTCCCCGGACTGGTGGCAGTGGCAGAGGCAACGCAGGGCTCGGTGGAGAATCTTCGCATGGTGGCTTCCGGCCAGATCGAATCCGGGATTGCTCAATCTGACGTTGTGAGCTGGGCCTTTGCCGGGACGGGGGTGTTCGCGGGCGAAGGACCGATAAAAGAGCTACGGGCCATCGCAAGTTTG
>JAFAHQ010000190.1 GCA_019237135.1 Alphaproteobacteria bacterium | reverse complement strand
ACCCGTCACATCGAAGCCGACATGCCCAGGATGCAGGCGGCACTGCAAGGCGCCGGCGAAGTGGGTTTCACGGTGTTGTCGATGAGCCTGTCGCTGATCGCCGTCTTTGTGCCGATACTGCTGATGGGTGGGATCGTGGGACGGCTGTTCCGCGAGTTCGCGATGACCTTGTCGATCGCGATCATGATTTCGTTGGGTGTCTCGCTGACCACCACGCCGATGATGTGCGCGTATCTGCTCAGAAACCCGCGCGACCGGGAAGTTGGCAGGCTATATCGGGCCAGTGAGCGCACGTTCACGGCGATCCTCGGACTTTACGAGCGCAGCCTGCGTCGCGCATTGCGGTGGCCCTCCCTCGTCATGCTAAGCTTAGTGGCGACATTGTGCCTAGGCGCCTATCTTATTAAGGTCATTCCGAAGGGCTTCTTTCCCACTCAAGACGTCGGACTGATGTTTGGCGGCATTCAGGCCGACCAGAGCATTTCGTTCCAGCTGATGGAGAAGAAGCTGACCCAGTTCGTCGACATCATTCGGCATGATCCGGCGGTCGAGAGTGTCAGCGCCTTTACCGGTGGGGGCCAGACAAATGGCGGTTTCGTGTTCGTTGTGTTGAAGCCACTGTCTGAGCGCGGCGTCTCGATGCAGCAGGTCATGGGTCGGCTACGACCCAAGTTCAACGAGGTTGCCGGCGCTCGGCTCTTTCTACAGCCGGCAACAGATATCCGGGTCGGTGGCCGCGCAAACTTGGCGCAATACCAGTACACCCTCTTGGGCGACGACGCCAACGACATCTACGAATGGGCGCCGAAGCTCGAAGCGGCGTTGCAGAAGGTGCCGCTGTTGACCGATGTCAATCTCGACCAGCAGCAAAAGGGGCTCGAGGCCGACTTGGTCATCGACCGCGCTACCGCCGCGCGCCTCGGGCTTACGGTGAGCCAAATCGACAACACCCTCTACGATGCGTTTGGGCAACGTCAGGTGTCGGTAATCTACGCTGCCCAAAACCAATACCATGTGATTATGGAAGTGGCGCCCGAATTCTGGCAGAATCCGGACACCCTGAACCAAATCTATGTCAGTACCAGCGGCGGCGCGGTCGGCGGCACGAAATCGACCAACGCGCTGGTCGGCACAGTCTTGACCAAGGTGCCGGCCGCAAAGAGCGCTACTGCGTCGACTACGACCGCGCAAATCGCCAGTGATACAGCGCGCAACTTGGCCAACAACTCGCTGGCCAACACCGGTCACGGCCCTACCTCGACGGGCGCACCGGTCAGCACCTCTTCAGAGACGATGGTGCCGCTTTCGGCCTTTGCTCATTTCGGTCCGGGCAACACGCCGTTGGCGGTGAATCACCAAAATCTGTTCGTCGCCTCGACAATCTCGTTCAATCTCGCGCCGGGGGTATCACTGAGCCAGGCGACGGCAACGATCGAGGAACAGATGCGCCAGCTCGGTATGCCGGCCTCGATCCGTGGCAGCTTTCAGGGCACTGCGAAGGTCTTTGAAGAATCGGTCGCGAATGAAAAGTGGCTCGTCGCGGCAGCATTGCTCGCGGTCTATATAGTGCTCGGCGTCCTTTACGAGAGCTATGTCCACCCGATTACGATTCTGTCGACCCTGCCTTCGGCCGGCGTCGGCGCCGTGTTGGCGCTGCAGACCGTAGGGCTCGAATTCGACATCATGGCGCTGATTGGCGTCATTCTGCTGATCGGAATTGTCAAGAAGAACGCGATCATGATGATCGATTTCGCTCTGGATGCCGAACGCGCCGAGGGTTTGAATTCGCGCGAGGCGATTTATCAAGCATGCCTGAAACGCTTCCGTCCGATTATGATGACGACGATGGCAGCGATGCTCGGGGCCCTGCCGTTGGCGATCGGGTTCGGCGAGGGCGCCGAACTGCGTCGTCCGCTTGGCATTTCGATCGTCGGAGGTCTGCTCGTCAGCCAGATGCTGACCCTCTACACGACTCCCGTGATTTATCTCTATCTCGATCGCTTCCGACTGCGCGCGCAACGTCGCTGGCGGATTCGCCATCCGCGTTTTGCTCTCGGCCATCTTCCCGAACCCGGCGAATGAGACCTGCGAGGGGGGATGAGGGGTGCTGGTCTGAGGGGTATGGGTGCGGTCGCCGTTCTCGTCTCGGCTTGCACCGTCGGGCCGGATTACCAACGGCCCGACGCGCCGGTGCCGGCTCAGTACAAAGAAGCGGGCTGGAAGGTCGGCGAGCCGCTCGACGCAATCGACCGAGGCGCCTGGTGGTCGGTCTACAAGGACCCGCTACTCGACGATCTTGAAAAAAAAATCGACATCTCCAACCAGAATCTCAAGGCCGCCGAGGCGGCGTTCCAGCAAGCAGAATGGATCGTCGCGCAGGCCCGTGCCAGTTTTTTCCCGACCGTTGATCTGAATGCGAGCGCGCAGCGTTCGCGAACCGGCGGCGGCTCCATCAGTACCACGGGCGCCGGCCGATCCGGGTTCCTCAGCAGCTTATTCAGCACCTCCGCGTCGGCGAGCTGGGTGCCGGACCTCTGGGGTAAGATCCGCCGCACCGTCGAGGGTGATGTGGCGAGCGCCCAAACGAGCGCCGGCGATCTCGCCAGCGCACGCCTGTCGTCTCAGGGCACGCTGGTCAGCGACTATCTGCAGCTGAGGATGT
>JAFAHQ010000150.1 GCA_019237135.1 Alphaproteobacteria bacterium | reverse complement strand
CTGGAAAGGCTGCCGCTGCGAAACAACTCCGACGACTTCGTCTTCGACAACCAGATGCTGGTGCAGGCGGTTTATTTCGGGTTTCGGATCGGTGAGGTCAGCTGCCCGACAAAATACTTCCCGGAGGCGTCGTCGATCAATTTCAGGCGCAGCGTGGTCTACGGGCTCGGCGTGCTGAGGACTGCGATCGAATTCCGGTTGGAGCGAATGGGGCTGGCCAGTTCAACCCTCTTTGCAGACGTGACCGAGAACCGCCTGCCCCAACTCACCGAGCTCGACGTTCAGCGCCTGCTCGCAGGCGAAGAATTCTCGCAGTGGCCGTCGCGGTGGGCGTAAGCTCGCGTTTGCCCGCTCGCGGGGTCGTCGCTGTCGGCCTAGTCGGGCTGATCGTGCTCGGGCTGGTTGCAGCGTGGATCTCGCCCGAACGCGTCGTCGATGTCGGCGAAAACCTGATGCACGCCGTCCGCGGGCTTGGAGCCCGCGGCGCCGTCGTCTTTGCGACATTACAGATTTTGGTGGCGGTGAGTGGCGTATTGCCGGCTTCGCTGCTGGGGGTGGCGGCCGGTGCAATCTATGGCTTGGTGCCGGGCTTTTCGCTGGCCGCGGCCAGCACCCTGGCAGGGGCTCTATTTTCGTTTTTTCTCAGTCGATCGCTGTTCCGGGCCACCGTCGAGCGCCTGGCAGCCCGCCGGCCCCGTCTGCGCAACCTCGACACCAGGATTGCGCGGGACGGCTGGAAACTGGTGTGCCTCTTGCGAGTCTCCCCGATCATGCCGTTTTCTGCCACGAGCTTGGCGCTCGGTTTGTCCGCGGTGGGGCTGCGCGACTATGCTGTAGGCACGCTGGCATCGTTGCCGGCGCTCTGCGGCTATGTCTTTATCGGCACGCTCGCGGACACGAGCCTCTCCGCATGGGCAACCGGTGCGAGCCCGGTTCGCCTGGTACTGCTCGGCATCGGCGTGCTCGCCACCGTTGTCCTCGTTCTGCGCCTCGGGCACATCGCGATAAAGCTCGGGCTCGCACCTCCGGCGGCAGACAACCTCGAATTCACCGGCGATCAAAACCGGGCGGACAATCTCCGGGCACGTTGACCTCCTCCCAGCGGGCTACAGGCGGCGGGCTAAAAAGCCGTGCAGCCCGGTCTGGTACCTCTGCAGCAAGTAGTCCTCGCGATGGAGATTGCCGTAAGGAGAAAGCTTGTAAGCAGCAAGAACGAGGTGGGACGCGATGATGCCTATCATTGCGAGAAGGATCAGTCCCGTGGCCGAGCGCGGCCGTGGAGGCGGGAACTCGGGTCGGGTGCCGAAGGCGCCGATCAGCGCGAGAAACACCAACAGCGGATAAAACTCCATGCGATAGCGGAAAGCCATCGTGAACGCCATCAGCAACAGGACCGGCGGTAGAGCGAGCCCGGCGGCGATTGCTCCGGCTGCCGGACGGCTCAGCGCCATGCGGTTTCGCCGCCACAGGGCGCCGAGCCCTGCAGCCGCAAGCACGAGCAGCAGCGGATCGGTTAGAAAAAAGCTACTGGGCGGCGGCTCGGCGAGGTCGAGCTCGCGCCGCCGGTAATCGTCGAACAACAAGTCACCATCGCCGGAGTGAACCCACCAGACCGGGGCGAAATAATACATCAGTCCATAAGGGATCCGGCGGGGATTGAACTCCCCATACTGCTCGAGAGCGGCCACACCTTCGACGTGGACGCCATGGGAGGTCGGAACATGGGTCTGGATGCTGAAATTCCCAAAGACCAGTGGATTGCCGAAGCGCTGGTGGTTGATGAAGCCAGCCGCGGAAGCGAACAGCACCAGTACCAATAGCGGCGCGACAAAGCGGCCCCTCGACAGCAGGCGCAGACCTGCGCCGAGCCCGGTGTGGATCGGCCCGGCAATGCCGCGGGAACTCTCTGACATCTCGGCGCCGAGCCGCCATGCGAGCAATGCCAAGCAGCCGACGTAAAGACCAGTAGCCATCACCACACGCGTCAGCAGGCAGCACCCCGCGACAATCGCCATAAGCACCAATCTGCGCGCTGCGAACCCGTCGGGCGCGGTAAGGCCCCGCAACGCGAGCAAGACGAACCAGACGGCAAAAACGCCCTCCCAGAGAATTGCCTCCTGGTAGACCGTTGCCCTTAGGAACGGCAGGGTGGAGCCGCCCAGCACGAACGATGCGAACAGCACCCAAACCAGAACATCACTGCGGGTGCGTGCCGTGCTCGCGGTGCAGGCCGTGCGCAGAGCGGATACTTTTAATAAGGTGGCCAGAGAGGCCGCGATGCAGCACGACAGCGGCGCCACGTCGATCCGCGCAAGATCGACAAACGGTAGGAGCGGCAGACGGAGCACGGCCGGCATGACGCCGAAATAAGTATAAACTTGGCCATTTCTGATCAGCGCTTCGAATCCGATAGCATCGAGGTCGACGGTAAAATCTCCCTTCAACAGATGCAGTAGCGTGCTGTTGAAGATGAAGCCCAGGTCGCTCTGTCCGGAATCGCCTGGGCGGATGGCTGGAGCCCAAAGAATAAAATCACCGTTCGTAAGCAACGCAGCGTAATAGAAGAAGAGAAAAATTGCCAAGAGCGGTAAAAAGGCCCAATTGCAGAGCAGCCGTCTGCTCAGCGACAGTGTGGCGAAATGCGCTGGCGTCGTGGCCGCGGGGAAAGGGCCGCGATAAGCAGATTCTTTCTTGTAAAGCAACGGTCGTATCCCCGTAGACAATCAGCTTTTCGAAAGGGTCATGATAGGGATTGTAGACTAGGGTGTCTACCGCACCCCACCCTCGCGCGGCTCGGCGGCGAGATTACCGAGGCAGGCCAGGATTCTCTCTTGTCTATTTTAAAAAACTGGTAACGGAGGCCGTCCAGCCCGATTATCGCGGCTGACGGCTTCGTGCCAAGAGGTCGCCCGATTCACATGAGCTCCATCGACCGGCCTGCCCCTTCCGCGCCGATCAGACCGGTCGGTGCGTCCGACACGACCTGGATCGGCGACTTTTTGCGCGAGCGGTGGGGAGCCACCAAGGTGGTCGTTCACGGTGAGGTGATCGACGCTGCGCAACTACCGGCGCTGGTCGCCGAACCGCGGCGCGGGCTCGCCACGTACCGGCGGCTCGGCGGCGATGCCGAGCTGGTGACGCTCGACGCCGAGCCCACCCGCAGCGGGACGGGCACCGCTCTAATTGAAGCGCTGACGAGGAAGCTCAGCGCCGAAGGTTGCACGCGGCTGTGGCTCACGATGACCAACGGCAATCTGGCGGCGCTGCAATTTTATCTGGGCCGCGGTTTTCGGCTAAGTCAGGTGCGGTCCGGCGCGGCCGACAGGGCCCGCAAGCTGAAGCCGTCGATTCCTTTGGTCGGCGAGCATCGTATTCCTATCCACGACGAGCTCGATCTGTGCCGGGTTCTCGACCCCGGCGCGGGAGAGATCACTATGCCACCGTGGAGCGAGCCCTGCTCTGATCCGGTTGCAGCGGCGCGACAGGGCTATGCCGAGGAGCTCCGCTTCACGGCCCCGATCCGCGACGCCGCCGTGGTGCGGGCGTTCGCGACGGTGCCGCGTGAACACTTCCTCGGCCCCGGCCCGTGGCGCATCCTGAGCCCGATGCGCTCGGCCGAGTACTGGACGACCGAAAACGCCGACCCGCGGCATGTCTATCACGACGTGTTGGTGGCGATCGACGAGAGGGGCCGGCTCAATAACGGGCAGCCGAGCCTGTGGGCCTGCCTCTACGACCAACTCGGTCTGACCCCAGGAACGCATGTCGTTCACGTCGGCGCCGGCACCGGCTATTACAGCGCGATCCTGGCCGAGATCGTCGGTCCCGCCGGAGCGGTTACTGCGATCGAGATCGACCCTGTCCTTGCCAGCCAAGCGACAGACAACCTTGCGTTGGCCTGGCCACAGGCGCGAGTGGTCGCGGCGGACGGTTTTGCCTTCCGCCCCGAGCGACCGGCCGATGCCGTCATCGTCAATGCCGGAGTGACCCATTTTTCGCCGGTCTGGCTCGATTCGCTGGCGGCCGGGAACGGCCGTCTTCTGGTCCCGCTGACCAATGCGGAGAGATGGGGCGGCTTCCTGCTGATCACCCGGCGCGCCGGGGAAACGCAGCGTTACTCGGCCCGGTTTGTTCATCATGTCGGGATCATCCATTGCATCGGCGGTCGCGATCCCCAAGCGGAGGCACGCCTCACGGAGGCCTTGGCGAAGGCCCCTCTTGCCGCCGTCAAGTCGCTGCGCCGGGCGCCCGAAGAGCCGGATACCTCTTGCTGGCTGTCCGGCGACGGTTGGTGGCTCTCGGTGGCTCCGGTCTTCGAGAGCGATGCCACAGGTTTACGCGACGTGTAGCCCCGGTGCGGGGATCGTGGAGGGTGGCAGCGGCATCAGGGTCGAGGACTTGGCGGATCCTCGGCACACCTCCTCGCCGAAAGCGGTCATCGAGCGCTCGACCATGTCGTGGCCAGCGCCGGGAGACCCGAGCCCGGGCTGGTTGCGCTCCATGCAGTTGAAGCAAACGCTTTAAGCTAGCGATTACCGCGCGCGTGTTTTCCCAACATCGACCTTAGTGCCATTCCCCGGCTTTGACCCTCGAAACAGATGTCGGTGGCCCTCCGTTTGCTTGGAGCGGTAGAGCGGAGTGCGATTCTCGTTGCCCGCGAAGTGGGAAAAAGCCGAGACTGACCCGCGGAAGATCGAGGGCCGTACCCGGTCACCCGGCAACGAACTATGGGAGGAGTGCGAATTGATACCCGCGCCGTTCGCATATCATCGACCGCAGTCTCTGCAAGAAGCAATCGGCCTCTTAACACAGCCGGGCCAGCACGCACGTGTCGTTGCCGGCGGACACAGTCTGATCCCGATGATGAAGCTGCGCCTGGCCAAGCCCGAACAATTAATAGACCTGCAGGATCTGAGCGAGCTGCGCGGCATCCGCAGTGAGTCCGGAGCCATGGTCATCGGAGCGATGACCACGCAGCATGAGCTGATCGGCTCGGAGCTGCTCGCGGCCAGCTGCCCGATCATTCGCGAAACCTCGCTGGTGATCGCCGACCCGCAAGTCCGGTACTGCGGAACCCTCGGGGGTAACCTCGCGAACGGCGATCCTGGCAACGACATGCCGGCGGTCATGCTGGCCCTCGGCGCGGTCTACCGGGCCCAAGGTGCGCAGGGCGAGCGCGATATTCCGGCGCGCGACTTCTACCGAGGGATTTATTCGACGGCGCTGCTGGACGGGGAGATCCTGACCGCGATCCATATCCCGATCCCGGCCGAAGGTCATGGCTGGGCCTACGAAAAGCAGAAACGCAAGGTCGGGGATTACGCCACGGCCGCGGCGGCTGTGGTCATGACCATGGCGTCCGGGATCTGCACCCAAGCCGCGATCGCGCTGACCAACCTCGCCGACACCCCGTTGTTGGCCCAGCATGCCGGCGAAGCGCTGGTCGGTAGCGGCGTCGATGAGGCGGTGATTACCGAGGCTGCGCGGCGGGCCCAGGGGATCACCAGCCCCTCGGCTGACGTACGCGGGCCGGTCGATTTCCGCGTCCACGTCGCGGGGGTGATGGTGCGGCGCGCCATCGCCCGTGCCAAACAGCGCGCCAGGTGAAGGGGGAGGCGAGCATGGCCAAAATGCATATTAAATTGACCGTCAATAACCGAGCTGTCGAAGCCCTTGCCGAGCCGCGCCTGCTGCTGATTCACCTGCTGCGCGAGGAGCTCGGGATCACCGGCCCGCACATCGGTTGCGACACCAGCCATTGCGGCGCCTGCACGGTGGACATGAACGGCAAATCGGTAAAGTCCTGCACGGTGTTTGCGGTTCAGGCGAGCGGTGCCGAGATCACCACCGTCGAGGGGCTCGCCGGAGCCGATGGCAGCCTGCATCCGTTGCAGGAGGCTTTCCGCGAGCATCACGGGCTGCAATGCGGCTTCTGCACGCCGGGCATGATCATCCGCGCCTACCGGATGTTGCAGGAGAACCCGAACCAGAGCGAGGCGGAAATTCGCCACGGGATCTCGGGAAATTTGTGCCGCTGCACCGGCTATCTGACGATCGTCAGGGCGATCCGCGCCGCCGCGGAGCAGATGAACAGGGCAAGGGAGGCCGCAGAATGACGACCGAAACCCAATCCACACAGGAGCGGACGCAGAAGCTCGAAGGCCTCGGCACCAGGCGCAAGCGGGTCGAGGATGTCCGTTTTACGCAGGGCAAGGGCAACTACGTCGACGACTTCAAACTGCCGGGCATGCTGTTCGGCGATTTCGTCCGCTCGCCCTATGGCCACGCCCGCGTCAAATCGATCGACAAGAAGGCCGCACTGGCACTGCCCGGGGTAAAGGCGGTGCTGACCGCCGAAGATCTGAAGCCGCTGAAATTGCATTGGATGCCGACCCTCGCCGGGGATGTCCAAGCGGTCTTGGCTGACGAGAAGGTGCTGTTTCAAGGCCAGGAGGTTGCGTTCGTCGTCGCCGAGGATCGCTATATTGCCGCCGACGCGGTCGATCTGGTCGAGGTCGAATACGAAGACCTTCCGGCGCTCGTCGATCCCAACCAGTCGATGGCTGCGGCCGCACCGGTTCTGCGTGACGATTTGCAGGGCAAGACCAGCGGCGCTCACGGGCCGCGCAAGCACCACAACCACATCTTCACCTGGGAAGTCGGCGATGCCGCGGGGACTGCCCGGGCGATCAGTGACGCTCCGGTCGTGGCCACCGAACGCATCGTCTATCAACGGGTCCATCCCTGCCCGCTCGAAACCTGCGGCTGCGTTGCCTCGATGGACAAGGTGAACGGCCATCTGACGGTATGGGGCACCTTTCAGGCACCGCACGCCGTGCGCACCGTCGCCTCGCTGATCTCCGGCATCCCCGAGCACAAGATCCGCATCGTCTCGCCCGACATCGGCGGCGGGTTTGGCAACAAGGTCGGGGTCTACCCGGGCTATATCTGCTCGATCGTCGCCTCGATCGTGCTGGGCGTGCCGGTGAAGTGGGTCGAGGACCGTATGGAGAATTTGCAGGCGACCGCTTTCGCCCGCGACTACCACATGACCGGCGAAATCGCGGCGACCCAGGAGGGCCGCATCACCGCATTGCGTTGCCATGTGTTGGCCGATCATGGGGCCTTCGACGCCTGTGCCGACCCGACAAAATACCCGGCTGGATTTTTCAGCATCTGTACCGGGTCCTACGACATCCCGGTCGCCCATGTGACAGTCGACGGGGTCTATACAAACAAGGCGCCCGGTGGCGTGGCGTATCGCTGCTCGTTCCGGGTGACCGAGGCATCGTATTTCATCGAGCGGATGATCGACGTTCTGGCGCGCAAGCTGGGTATGGACCCGGCCGAAGTGCGGCGCCAAAACCTGATCCGCAAAGAGCAGTTCCCCTATCAATCGGCGCTCGGCTGGGAATACGACAGCGGCGACTATCTGACCGCGCTCGACAAGGCCTTGAACACGGTCGGCTACTCGGCTTTGCGCGAAGAGCAGCGCCGCAATCGTGAAGCCTTTGCCCGCGGCGAGACCCGCAAGCTGACGGGCATCGGGGTCAGCTTCTTTACCGAGATCGTCGGCGCCGGACCGATCAAGAATTGCGACATCCTCGGCCTCGGCATGTTTGATTCCTGCGAAATTCGGGTGCACCCGACGGGCAGTGTGATCGCGCGGCTCGGCACGATCAGCCAGGGCCAGGGACACGCCACGACCTTCGCCCAGATCCTGGCGAGCGAGCTCGGCATTCCGGCCGAGAAGATCACGGTCGAAGAGGGCGACACCGATACCGCCCCCTACGGGCTCGGCACCTACGGCTCGCGCTCGACCCCGGTCGCCGGTGCCGCCACCGCGATGGCCGGGCGCAAGATCCGCGCCAAGGCGCAGATGATCGCGGCCCACCTGCTCGAAGTTCACGACGACGACCTCGAATGGGACGTCGACCGCTTCCGCGTCAAGGGCGTGC
>JAFAHQ010000272.1 GCA_019237135.1 Alphaproteobacteria bacterium | reverse complement strand
ATACATTTGGTACCTTCTCGCCGACCTCGTCCGTTCCGATTGTTCAGGCCCCCGGCGCTGCCAATCCGCGAAGCTACAGTCCCGCCGCTCCGATCGCCGGCACCATCGGCATTCGTCTGACTTTCTGATTAACGATGTTGCCGAAGCCGCCGCGTGGGGAATAGAGTTAACGCATCGGCACCACGCGGGAAGGAGCGTCCATGGTCAGGTTGCGCGTTAACGGCCAGGAGCAAGCCTATGATGACGATCCATCGATGCCATTGCTCTGGTATTTGCGAGACGAGCTGGGTCTTACGGGAACAAAATACGGGTGCGGCGTGGCCTTGTGCGGCGCCTGCACAATCCATATCGACGGCGAGGCGGTCCGCGCCTGCATCACTACCGTGAATGATGTCGCCGGCCGCTCGGTGACGACGATCGAGGGGCTCGACCCGAACGGGAACCACCCGGTGCAGAAGGCATGGCGCGTCTTGAATGTCCCGCAATGCGGCTATTGCCAGGCCGGACAAATTATGCAGGCCGCAGCGCTGGTCGCGACCAACAAGAACCCATCCGAGGACGAGATCAATAATGTGATGAGCGGCAATATCTGCCGCTGCGGTTGCTACCAGCGCATCACCGCCGCCATCAAGGCGGCTGCCACAGGAGCGTGAGATGATCGCCGTCCATGCCACTATCGAGAATGTCAGCCGCCGCGGCTTTTTGAAAGGCCTGCTCGCCACAAGCGGCCTTGTCGTCGCCGCCGAATTCGTGCCGGCGCGCGGCGCACGCGCCGCCTACGCCACTGGCGCCGCCAAAATGGCGGGAGGCGTCGTCAGCGACCCACATGTTTTTGTGTCGATCGATCCCAGCGGTCTCGTGACGATCATCGCCCACCGCGCGGAGATGGGCACCGGCTCGCGCACCAGCCTCCCCATGGTCGTCGCCGACGAGCTCGAGGCGGACTGGTCGCGAGTGCGTGTCGTGCAGTCGCCGGGCGACGAGCAGAAATATGGCAACCAGAACACCGACGGCTCGCGCAGCCTGCGCCACTTCATCCAGCCGATGCGAGAATGCGGCGCGGCGATGCGGCATATGTTGGAGACTGCCGCGGCACAGCGTTGGGGTGTCGAAATCGCCGAGGTGCGGTCACAAAACCACGAGGTCGTCCACAAACCCTCGGGCCGCAAACTCGGTTATGGCGAAGTAGCTGTCGCGGCGAGCGCGCTGCCGACACCGCCCGCCGACCAGATCAAGCTCAAGGAGCAAGCCGCCTTCCGCTATCTCGGCAAGGGCAATGTTCAGATCGTCGATCTCTTCGACATCACGACCGGCCGCGCAGTCTACGGCATCGACGCTAAGCTGCCGGGCATGAAGTACGCCGCCATCGCCCGGCCGGGGGTGCTCGGCGGTAAAGTCGCTTCCTATGACGCCACCGCGACGATGAAAGTGCCGGGCGTCGAGAAGATCGTCGTCATCGAGGCAACGCCGCCGCCGGCGAAATTCCAGCCACTGGGCGGGGTCGCTGTCGTCGCGCGCAATACTTGGGCGGCGATCCAGGGACGCGACGCACTCAAGGTCAGCTGGGACGACGGTCCCCACGGGGGCTACGACTCAGCCGCCTACAAGGCCCAGCTCGAAGAGACCGCACGCAAGCCGGCCAAAGTTGTGCGCAACGACGGCGACGCCGACCAGGCGTTCGCCTCGGCGGCCAAGACCGTATCCGCCGAATACTACATCCCTCACTTGGCGCATGCATCGATGGAGCCACCCGCCGCAACGGTGCGCGTCGCCGATGGCAAATGTGAGGCCTGGGCACCAGTGCAGAGCCCCGGCAACACCCGCGACGAGCTGGCGAAGAAACTGGACTTGAAGCCGGAGGATGTGAGGGTCAACGTCACCTTGCTCGGCGGTGGCTTTGGCCGAAAGTCGAAATGCGACTTCGTGCTCGAGGCGGCTTTGCTTTCCCGCGAGATGGGGGGCGTGCCGATCAAAGTCGTGTGGACCCGCGAGGACGACCTCCATCACGACTATCTTCACACCGTCTCGCTTGAACGCATCGATGCGGGGATCGACCCGCAGGGTCGGGTGATTGCCTGGTGGCACCGTAGCGTCGCACCGACGATCGCGGCGATCTTCTCTCCCGATCCTAAGCACGAATCGTCGGGAGAGCTCGGCATGGGGCTGATCGACGTGCCGTTCGATATTCCCAACCTGCGTTGCGAGAACGGCGAGGCCGAGGCGCATACGCGCATCGGCTGGTTCCGCTCTGTGTCGAATATTCCGCACGCTTTCGCCGTGCAGTCCTTCGTCGCGGAGCTCGCCCATGCGGCGGGCCGTGACCCCAAGGACATGCTGATCGAGCTGCTCGGGCCGCCGCGCATCTTCGATCCCCGCAAGTCGCTGCAAGGGGGGGTCGAGTACACAAATATGGGCGACCCGTTCGAGACCTACCCGATCGACACGGGGCGACTAAGGCGCGTGGTCGAGCTCGTGGCGGACAAGGCGGAGTGGGGCAAGAAGCTGCCGCCGCGGCACGGCCAGGGTATCGCCGTGCATCGCAGCTTCCTGAGCTACGTCGCCACCGTCGTCGAGGTCGCGGTGGACGACAAAGGCAGGCTGACCGTGCCGCGCGTCGATACGGCGATCGATTGCGGCTTTGCCGCCAACCCCGAGCGCATCTATTCGCAGATCGAGGGTGCTGCGGTGATGGGATTGAGCCTTGCGAAGTACGGCGAGATCAGTTTCAAAAACGGACGCGTCCAGCAAAACAACTTTGACGGCTTCCAGGTCATCCGCATCGACGAGTCGCCGCCGATCACGCATGTCTGGATCGCTCCCAATGGGATAGACGTGCCGTCAAGCGGCGTCGGGGAGCCGGGACTGCCGCCCTTCGCGCCGGCGCTGTGCAACGCCATCTTCGCCGCGACCGGCAAGCGCATCCGGCACCTGCCGATCGGCGACCAGCTCGCCGCCTAAGCGAAAGTGCCGGACGGGACATTCCGCCCGGCATCCCAGGCGCGTCGGTGCCGCCGGGCCGGATGCCCCGCGGCACTGTTCCGCCGGAGCGTAGACCGGTGCCGTGATCACCGGCACCGCTGAGAGGGAGGAAGCAATGCAGAAGCGACAATGGATTTGGGACAGCTTAACTGCGGCGTCGATCCTGTGGCCCCTGATCGCGTCCGCCGGCGAGATAACCAACTATAGTCCTGTCACTGCACAGCGGCTTACCAATCCCGAGCCGGGTAATTGGATGCTCTACCGTCGCACCTATGACGGTCAGGGCTACAGCCCACTCGAAAAGGTCAACACGGCAAATGTAAAGAACCTGGTGCCGGTGTGGACGTTTTCGACGGGTGTGACCGAAGGGCATGAGGCGCCGCCCATCGTCAACAACGGAATCATGTTCGTTGCAACGCCGCAAAACCAGATTATCGCCCTAGATGCGAAGACGGGCGACCAGATCTGGCGATACAAGCGCCAGCTTCCGGAAGACCTGTTCCAGCTCCACCCGACGAGCCGCGGGGTCGGACTGTGGCAGGACAAGCTGTTCCTCGCGACTACGGACGATCATCTCGTGGCGCTCG
>JAFAHQ010000163.1 GCA_019237135.1 Alphaproteobacteria bacterium | reverse complement strand
CCGGCAGTGCGCCGACGGCCGCTGGAGCGCGCGCGCGGTAGGCCTCGCGAAGGGCCACCGGAGCTTAAGGTTGGATTGGCGAGTGCCCTGCCCTTGCGAGGCAGTCTGGGTTACGTAAGGTTCGCCACTCGTCACCGCGATGGACTTCGATCGTCCTCTTGACGGTCCATTGTGATCGGAATCGCAGATTTCGCCAAAAAAACGCGCTATCGTGCATAACCTTACCAGGCCGTGCGGAAAGTCGGTGTGAGTGGATTCCTTCGAATCGGCGCGCGGGCTAGAATCGCGCATGACTCACATTGCCGGATTCGAGCGCGACCAGCTGCTGTTGCTGCCGGAGGCGGTGGACGATTACGTCGACGCTGAAAATCCGGTTCGGTTCATCGACGCCTTCGTCGACGGGCTGGACCTCGCGGCGGCGGGGTTCGCGCGAGTGACGGCGAGGGCAACCGGTCGTCCGGGGTATGCGCCGGGCGACCTATTGAAGCTCTATATCTACGGTTATCTGAACCGGGTCCGATCGAGCCGGCGGCTGGAGCGCGAAGCCCATCGTAATATCGAGGTCATCTGGCTTCTGCGCAGCCTCAGGCCCGACTTCAAGACCATCGCCGACTTTCGGCGCGACAATCGGGCGGCGTTCCGCGCCGTGTTTCGTCAGTTCGTACTGCTGTGTCGACGGCTCGACCTTTACGGCCGCGAGTTGTTGGCCGTCGATGGGACGCGCATCAAGGCGGTCAACAACAAGGACCGCAACTTCACCCGCACTTCGTTGCGCGAGTTCATCCGCGCCGCCGATGAGAGGCTGAACGATTATCTCGCGCGGCTCGACGCGAGCGACATCGAGGATGGCGCGTCGGCCGGCGGGGCGCGCACGAAAAATCTCGCCGAGAAGATCGAGGCTTTGCGCAAGAAGCGCGGCCGTTACGAGGCGATGCTGGCGCAGCTTGACCGGACCGGCGAGGACCAGATCTCGCTGACCGATCCCGACAGCCGCGCCATGGCCGCGCATACGAAAGTCGGCGTGGGCTACAACGTGCAGGTCGCGGTCGACGCAAAGAACAAGATGATCGTCGAGCAGGCGGTGACCAACCAGGTCGTCGACATGGGACTGCTGACGCAGACCGCCGAGCCGGCCCGCGAAATTCTCGGGATCGAAACGATCGACGTCGTCGCCGACCGTGGCTACTTCAAAGTCGAGGACATCGACGCCTGCGAGAAAGCCGGCTGTATTCCTCATGTCCCCAAGCCACAACGAGGATCGTCGGTGCGCGAGGGTTTCTTCCGCAAGGACGAGTTCCGATACGATGCCGGGCGCGACGCCTACGTCTGCCCGGCCGGGCAGTTGCTGACGCCGATCCGCCACGGTCGGCTGCGCGATCTCAAAAAGGTCGATTACGGCGCCCCGCACGCCTGTCGCGTTTGTCCGCTACGCCCACGATGCACAAACGACATTCGCTCGGTGTCCCGTCTCGAAAATGAGGACGTGCTGGATCGCATGGCCGAACGCCTCAGAGCGCGGCCGCACATTCTCGATCGTCGCCGCGAGGTCGTCGAGCATCCCTTCGGCAGCATCAAGCAATGGATGTATCAGGGCGCGTTCCTGATGCGCGGCCTCGAAAACGTGCGCGCCGAGTTTAACCTGACCGCGCTCGTCTACAACTTGCGCCGCGCTCTCAATGTCGTCGGCGTCGAGCCGATGATAGCGGCGGTTCGCGGGTGAGGCCCGCCTCCGAGCGCACCCAATCCGCGCCTAAAGAGCCGTCGTGGGCGGCCACAGGATCGACGCAGGCCTTGCCGCACCCGAAAAAGTCGAAACCCCCGTCAGTCGCCGCCCGAGTGCGCAACCCCGTTGGCGGAAGCAGTTTCCGCACGGTCTGCAGGATTTTTGGACTTTTCGGAACGTATGAGCGCAATGGAAGCGAAGCAGAATTTGCCCGCTGCGCGACATGAGACAGTCTCATGGAAAGCGCCCGACGCCGCCGCCCGCGCCGATCTCGTCGTGATCAGCCGCAATCCTGACGCTCCCGCCGAAGCCCTGCGCCCTGCCACATAGCGGCGGACGGTGACGATGGCTGACCGCTGTGCGCCGGTATACGGGCAGAGGGTTGCCAGGCATTGGGGGTCCAAATGCTCGAGCATGACCTCCTTTGGGCCAAGGGGCTAGAACTTTGAACCAACGGACAGGGTCGCCGTCCAAGCGAATAATCTCATTGGGAGCCGCACAAGAGTATCTTTCTTTCAACGAAAACATCCACAGGGAGTGG
>JAFAHQ010000056.1 GCA_019237135.1 Alphaproteobacteria bacterium | reverse complement strand
CGCGCGCGCTCCGCGGCGAGCTGCGCCTCCGTGGGCGGAACGAGCGCGCGGAACGCTTCGCGCACGACGCGCGTCTCGTCGAATCCGGCCGAGTTGGCGAACACGACCACTTCGATGCGCTGCTCGGGAAAGTACGAGTTGCGCGTGTGCGCGCCGATCACGCCGCCGTTGTGCCAGACCGTCGGGTGGCCGTCGAGCTCTTGACGCACCCAACCCATCGCGTAGTCGGTGTGCGCGCCGCCGGGGAGCTGCGGCGGTGTCGTCATCGTGCCCACGGTGGCCGCGTCGAGCAAACGGCCGCCGAAGAACGCTTCGTCCCAGCGCACGAGATCCGCGGGTGCCGCGTAGAGTCCGCCGGCTGCGTACGTCGCCTGCACCGTCCACGGCGTCACCGCGGTCGCGCCGGTCTGCGGCTCGTAGCCGCGCGTGACGTCGCTGCCGGCCGGCGGCGGCCCGTAGGTGAGGTGCGTGAGGCCCAGCGGCTGCGCGATGTGCTCGTGCACGAAGCGGCCGTACGGTACGCGCGCGAGCGCTTCGATGATGGTGCCGAGGACGGCGTAGTTGGTGTTGCTGTACTCGAACCGCGTGCCGGGCGTGAACCCGAGCGGTGCGCGCGCGATCAGGGCGAGCAGACCTTCCGGCGTGATCGTGCGCGACTCCGCGACGGTGGTCAGAAAGTCCGGAACGGACGTGTAGTTCACGAGCCCGGTCGTCTGCTGCAGCAGCTGGCGCACCGTGTACTCGGTCGCGTGCGGCGCGAGCGGGACGTACGCGGCGGCTTTCTCGTCGAGGCTCAGCCGGTGCTCGCGCGCCAGCAGCACGATCGCCGCGGCGGTGAACTGCTTGGTGATCGAGCCGATCGGAAAGATCGTCGCGGGGTCGACCGGCAGCGGGCCCTGCACGTCGCGCAGGCCGAACCGTTCGCGTAGACGACCTCGCCCGCGCGCGCGACGGTGACGCTGACGCCGCGCGTCCCGCTCGCCGCCATCGCCTTCGCGACCGCCTCTTCGATCGGCGCGCGCTGAGCCGCCGAGAGCGGCGGGGCGGCCGCGCGGATGCGGGCGGGCACCGAGGCGGCGCCGAGCGCGGCGGCGGAGGACGCGATGAAACGGCGGCGGTGCATAATGCCTCCTATCGGTGCGCCGCCGCGAGGTTGCAGGGCTCGGGTCTGAGCGCCTCAGCGATGTATGATCCTGCCAACGAGCGCAGCGCCGGGCTGCACGTTCGGTTCGGCTTCGTCAAGTTCGCGCGCACGGCCGTGATCCCGGAGAGGGAGCGCCGCATGCGCGCAGGTGCTCGCAGCGCTGAACCGTCCCATGTAACTTGTAGCAGGCGGGAAGGGACCCCGACGCCGAACTAGATCGCACTATTCCTCGAGCCGTCGAAGGGTAGCGGCTTCAGGTGACGACGTCCGCGCAAGTCCGTCGCAGGCGGTGCGACAAACGGGGAGATCGTACGGCTTCACAAGCGGAGACGACGGCGCGGCATGGCGTCGCGTGCATAATGCGGCCCGTGTTCTTCGGTCCTCGACCACCTTTCCAAAAGCAGCAGAGAGGATAACTCCGAATTATGAGTCCTACTCCGCTGGCCACCCTAACGTCGCGTTGGAGGTGCGCGATCTACAACGAGCTGAGCCACATGAATCCGCTCTATCTCACGCCGGAGGTTCATCCTCGAATATTCGATGACGCCGAGGTGCTGTATCACAAACGGAATCTGTTCCTGCTAGCGCTATATTTCGACAAGATTATCATTTGCACTGACAACATCCTCGCGTTCACTCGATACCTTTCGAAAGATGTGGTGACGGGCGTAGTCACCTCTCCATGGTTCATGCAGCTCGTCGAGCAAGGGATCATCGTCATCGCCGGCTGGGGTTCCTCGAAGAGTCTCGATATGATGAAGAATCAAGAAGAATATTCGTCGGTCTATCGCCCTGAGCTGAAAGAGCAGAAATACCTCCGGTTCCTATCCTCAGTCTCTCAGGCTGCTACGTGGGTCGTTCGCGAGCCGAGCGTCGGAGAGAAAGACCACGTTACGTTCCTACAGCCTCGCGTCCGACAGCTCGAGGGCCTGTTCAATATCTCCGAAGTACAGTTCATGTCGGAGTTCATCGGTAAGACGAACGAGGCTACGGGTTATGTGGGGACGATGGAAATATTCCCGGTGATCGACGACCGTTACGGGGACTGCGCGCAAAAGGCGGACTCGTTCTACCACCGATACTACATCAGCTGGCACGAATACTGTGCTGTGCATTATGCTCCGGCAATTCCGATCGAGACCGCCCGCCTGCCGATGCCGCTTACGCGTGTACTCGTCGAGGACGGCTCATCCGTTGTCGCGGCACTGTACTCCCCCGATCTCTTCGAACGGTTCTTGGGCCAACGATTCGGCAGCAAGATCGTGAGTCGCATTTTATCGTTGGATGTCACCAGACTCGTTTCAATCCGCAACGGCGATTGGGCGCGCTTTAAAGGAAAGTACCACGAATACGTTGAGGCCGCGTCCAAGGTCTGTTGGATAACGTATCACCCGAATGCGCTAGAGCTACTGCAAGACGATCAGGTGATGGACGATATACTTTCCGAGGTCTTCAAAGCGGCTCACAAGGATGCGGATCTCTCCGCCCTTGGCGGGGCCTTGGACGTCGTGCTCCGCCTCGTTTTCGGCGTAGCGGGCGTGGCACCGGCGTTTCAACTGCTGAAGACACGTGTGAACAGGAAACTGGGCAGCTTGCTCGATGCGATCTCTCAACCCGATCTCGAGCCCTTCCTGAGAAAGCTACGCCGACTTCTGGAAGGCTCCCGCGGAGAGGCGATCATTTTCTCACGCATGTAAGGTATTCGGTTTCGACGAATATCGCGTCGCTCTTCGTGAAGAACTCGCCCTTCGGAAAACGAAAAAAGTCCAAGAAGTAGCCGGCTGTCGCTCTCGAACACTCATTTCCTGATTGCTTTACCAGACACTCTACGTTGCGCCAAATGTATTCGGCTTGGAAGTGATTGAACGGATACGTCATTAGCTGCGTCCAAACCTCATTGCGGTGGAACGAGAATGGATAGCATTGATGAAGCGTGTGGATCTTGCGACCGAAGAAGTTGTCGAAGCTGACCGGGTTATCTGAATCGTTCCTACGCTTTGCCGCCTGCAATAGCTCGCACCAAAGCTGGAGTTCTCTGGGGTGGATGAACACACTCTCCAGATCGAAGTCTTTGATGATGATTGAACTGCCGCTTGGGAGTCTTTCGGCGATTCTCGCCGTGACCCGAAACGGATCGCGAAAATAGCCTATGCTGTTGAAGATGAGTACGACGTCGAAATCCGGCATTTCGTTGACGTACTCGTTGACATCAACGTGCTTGAGGTCCCAATTGTGGTGCGGGAGAGTCCTGAGCCGGCGATGAGCCGCATCGAGTGAGATCGGATCGTAGTCGATACCCGTCACGTGTCCACTGGGTCCGACGAGGTCCAACAAGTACGGGATGTAGAGTCCCGGCCCGCAACACAGATCCAAGATGCGACAACCGGGTTCAATGTGAAGCGATGCCAGCGCTCGTAACCGATCAGCGGACTTTGCGAGAAAATGGGTTGTCAGCCAGTCGGTCGACGCCATGTCCAGCTTTTTATAGCTGTCCATAATTCGGAGTTATTGTCGATTGCGGGCCTGCGCGACGCGATTCCGCGCTGGCCCAGGGCGCGTCAGCCGAAGATCGAGGGCATCGTGGGAGCCGTCCCGGTTTGCAGGGCGAATGGTCCTGCGGCGCGATGAACCCATCGTGCCGTCCATGCGCTCGCCGCTGATCGTCGACCACCCCGCGGTCCAGGACCGCCTGGCGCGGCTGCGCGACTCGACGACCTCGACGCCGGTTTTCCGCCGGCTGGTCGAAGAGCTCGGCCAGCTGCTGGCGTACGAGGCGACGCGCGAGTTGCCGATGACCGAGCTCGAGCTGCAAACGCCGGTCGCGCTGGCGAAGGTGCACCGCATCGCGACGCGTCCGGTCGTCGCGCCGATCCTGCGCGCGGGGCTGGGCTTGCTGCCCGGGTTTCTCGCCGTCGTGGACGACGCGGTCGTCGCGCACCTCGGCTTCTACCGCGACCCGAAGACGCTCGCCGCGATCCCGTACTACGCGAACCTGCCCGACGATCTTGCCGCGCGCGACGTCTTCGTCCTCGACCCCATGCTCGCCACCGGCCACTCCGGTTCGGCCGCGCTCGCGACGCTCGCTCAGCGCGGCGCGAAGACACCGGTCTTCGTCTGCATCATCGCCGCTCCCGAAGGCATCGCGACGCTGACGGGGGAGCACCCCGGCGTGCGCATCGTCACCGCCGCCGTCGACGAGCGCCTAAACGATCACGGCTACATCGTCCCCGGCCTCGGCGACGCCGGTGATCGCATGTTCGGCTCGACCAGCTCCGTCCCGGTACGTACCTCCTCCGCCTGAGCGGCCTCAACTCTTTCCGTTGGATGCTAAGACGGACGGCAGCCCTACACAGCGCGACCGGCGCGGTCCCGTTTGGCTCATGCCGTGAAGCAGCACGTAGACGGCCGACGGCTGAACCTGAGCGACCGCCGAGGTTCGACTGTTCACGAGACCTATGCTTACGGCGACGTCGCCGTACGGAAGGTCGAGTTGAGCTGCAAGCGTCGAGCCTCTTTGCGGAATCGACGATCCCTGCACGAACGCCGTGTTCGTATAGCCGGCTGTAAGTTGCACGCATTTGGTGTAAGAAATGAACGATGTGATGGAGCCGGGACTGGTACTCAGCGGTCCGAAATAGCGCACGGCGGAGCTCGCTGAAAAAACGGCGGGAGTCGTCGCCGAGGTGGTCGCGATGCCCGCTTGAAAACCGGACGCCGGGTGTTTGAACGTCGTTCCCCAGGTGAAGTTGCTGTTGCCCGCCGTGGTGCAGGCGAACTGCGCTCCGGCGCCCTTCTGCGCGGTGCACGCCGTCCCGATGCCGCTCTGAACGCCGGCCGTAAGTTGCATCTCGGTCTTTCCGAGCGGGAACGACTGTGTGAGCGCAACGAATCGCTGGTACTGCGGCCGGGTCGTTACGGGGAGCGCGCTGCCGGAACTCGTCAATAGGGGCACGAGGAGCGAGCCGTACGACGTCACGAGTCCCTGCTGGAGAATCGCAATTCGGTCGGAGAGCGACGTCGTTTGCGACCCGGCCAGCAGCACCGCCGGCGTGTCGGCGACCGGCAGGGCGACCTGCCAGCTCTCGTTCGTCGCGACGTCGCCGTACGCGTCGGTCAACCGGTAGCCGACGACGTCGATCGACATAATCCGCGGTTTCTGTTCGCCGTTGCCGACGGTTGCGCCGGCGTGGACGACGGGGCCGCTGAGCGGCGCGACGTACGTCGTCATGCCGGCAGACGGCGCGAAGAACGCGTCGTCGAGTTGAATTCCGGCCGTCTCGCGAAGCTGAAGGAAGTGTCCTACGCCGGTCGCGTACGTGTACGCGGCCGATTCTCCGAGAAACGCATGGTATGCGGATGCGAAAGATCCCGCGCGGGCGCCGGGCCTGGCCTGCGCGTTCTCGTCTTCGGCGAGATTGCCGAGCACGTGGACCGTGGTAGACCGATACGTCGACTCCGGGTGATCCACATCATTCTGGTGCGGTTTGACGGGCTGGTACGCGTTGACGTCGAAGGCGACCGCTCCCACGCGATCTAAAATGCCTTTCGACACAACGTCGGCATATTGCACGGAAACCGTCGTCGGCATGAAAGCGGCGTCTGGCACCGTTCCGTAGGTGGAGGGAATTTGTTGTTGTAGTTGTTTGACGGACGGTGCCGGCGTCGGCGTCGGGATCGGGATCGGCGAGGGTGTCGCAACGGGTTGCGTGTAGACGATGTTGTACGCCTTGACGTAGCCGCCGGCTTCTTTGACCGCGTACAGCGCCGTTGCGCTCAGGTAGTCGTTCACGTAGGTATAGGCTGCGCCGGAGTTTAGCGTCGACACGCTCTGAATGGCGAAGGGCGTCGTGTCGAACAGCGGCTTCAAATTGGGATCGACGAGGCCGCCGCTCGGTCCCGGATATGCAAACTGAGGCTGCAAGCGCGTCTGAAGCGTCTGCGGCACGAGGGGCTGCGCCGGATCGGTCGGTAAGGGAACGGGTGCGAACTTCGTGATTTGTGCCAGGGCCTTCTGCGTCGAAACGTTGGCGTCGTTTTGCAAGCCGGCGGCCGTGAACACGTTGAAGATGTTCGGAAGGACGGCGAAATCCGCGCCGATAGCCCTCAATCGGAGCGGCGCGGCGGCGGCGCCCGGCGAAGGCATCGGCGTAACGAGCCTTGCGTACGGCGCGTACCGTGCAGCGACTGCGACCGTCTGCGGTTCGATATCCAGTGTCGTATTGTAACTGTATGTGAAGACCTTATGCTTCGTCGTCGAATAAACCGAGACGTTCAGTGCGCCACCTCTCGGTCTTGGATGCAACCGATTCCACGGAACCGCGATCGTCGTCAACGTTGCGCCGCCGAGGACTCCGGGGAGGGCGGACTCGACCGATTGCGCGACCAGGAACGAATCGCTGACGTCGCATTCCACGAGTACCTTGTCGAGGCGCACCTCGAGGATTAGTCGTCTTTCGAGTTTGGCCGGGTCACTCAGCTTGAAAAGGCGCGCGCAGGAAATCTGCGCCGGGGCGCGGGGGACTTCACTGAATTTGACGGCGACGCTGACCCCCTTGGCGTCGATGTTGACGCAAAACTGATCCGGCCCTGACGGCGTCAGCGTCGGGCAGATGCCGAGGTTGTCGGACGGCTGGGGTGTCGGCATCGGCGTCGGAGGGAGAACGCTCAAGACTTGGTTGCTGCTGCCGACAACGATGACGATCTTGTCGGAGTCCGACGCCCACGCGACGTGCGGCACCTC
>JAFAHQ010000326.1 GCA_019237135.1 Alphaproteobacteria bacterium | reverse complement strand
AATGCTCGAGATCAGGAACTTGCACGCGCGACTCCCCGACGGGCGTGAAATCCTGCGGGGCGTCGATCTCTCGGTGCACAGCGGCGAGGTGCACGCGATCATGGGGCCGAACGGTTCTGGTAAGAGCACCCTCGCCGCGGTGCTGGCCGGCCGCGACGATTACGAGGTCAGCCTGGGCACGGTCACCTATCTCGGCCGGGATCTCCTGACGATGCCGGCGGAGGAGCGCGCGCGAGAGGGACTGTTTCTCGCTTTCCAGTACCCGGTTGAGATCCCGGGCGTAAACAACATGTATTTCCTGCGCGCGGCGATCAATGCACAGCGCCGCCATCGTGGAGAGCCGGAGCTCGATGCCGGCCAGTTTCTTCGCACGGTTCGCGCCAAGCTCAAGTTCTTGGATATCGGGGAGGATCTCTTACAGCGGTCCGTCAATGTGGGTTTCTCCGGCGGCGAGAAGAAGCGCAACGAGATCTTTCAAATGGCGATGCTGGAGCCACGGCTCGCGATACTCGACGAGACCGACAGCGGCCTGGACATCGACGCGCTGAAAGTGGTGGCGCGCGGCGTCAACCAGCAGCGCGCACAGGACCGCGCGATTGTGATGATCACGCATTATCAGCGCCTGCTCGGCTATGTCGAGCCGGACCGTGTGCATGTGCTGCAAGCCGGTCGCATTGTCGAATCCGGTGGCAAGGATCTCGCGGTAGAGCTCGAGCGGCGCGGTTACGGTCTCTTCGGCGACGCGGCATGACGGTCAAGGAACAACCTCGGTGAGCGCGGTCGTCGATTTCCCGATCAGGCCCGAGGCGCGGCCCTACCTCGATGCCTTTGGCCACCGCCTGAGTGGCGAGCCTGAATGGCTCGACGCGCGCCGACGACGAGGTCTCACCCGCTTCGCCGAGCAAGGTTTTCCAAGCCGTCGCAGCGAAGCCTGGCGATATATCGATCTGCGCGCTCTCGAAGAAAAGCCGATGCTCCCGGCGGGCGCGGTGCGCACCGTAGCCGGCGCGGTGATCCGCAGTCAGCTCGCCGAGGCGGCGTTTCCCGCCACGGCACATCGCCTCGTCCTCGTCGACGGGCGGTACGCGCCGGAACTTTCCGCGGTCGAGGGGCTGCCTTCGGGCGTCTGGGTCGGCGGGATGGGGATGGCGATCGCCAATCGGCCGGATCTGGTTCGTTCGGCCATTGAAACGCCCCTTTTTGACACTGAGCCACCATTTGGCGCACTTAATGCCGCGTTCTTTGGTGACGGCTTTGTTCTCGACATCGCACCGGGGGTCGCCCTCGATCAACCGATTGAGATCGTTCACCTGGCTTCAGGCGAGGCCGGCGAGTCGTTCCACACGCGAAGCCTCGTTACGGTCGGGGCGGGCAGCCACGCGTCTATCTTTGAGACGTTCGTCGGCAAAAGCAGCTACTGGCGCAATGATGTCGTCGAGCTGCGACTTGCTGCGGGAGCCGAATTCGGCTGTGTCGCGCTGGTCGAGGAGGCGACCGAGGCGCTGCATATCGGTGAGTTGCTTGCGGTGCTCGGACCCGCCTCGCGGCTCACCAGCCTGGTCCTGTTGCTGGGCGGCCGGACGGTGCGGCACGAGGCGACGATCCGGAGCGACGGCCCCGATACGCATTGCGCGCTCCACGGTGCTTTTGTGCTGTCTGGGCGCCAAGAGGCGAACATCGTCACTACGATCGACCACGCAGCGCCGGGTGGCGAGACCCGCGAAATATTCAAAGGGGTCGCTGCGGGTCGGGCGCACGGCGCCTTTCAGGGCCGCATCACGGTCCGACCCGGCGCGCAAAAGGTCGACGCGCACCAGCTCAGCCGTAACCTGGTGCTGAGCCCGCGCGCGGCGATCGATACCAAGCCCGAGCTCGAGATCTACGCCGATGACGTTAAGTGCAGCCACGGTGCCGCGGTCGGCGATCTCGACGAGGCGGCGCTCTTTTACCTGCGCGCCCGCGGCATCGGACGCGAGGAGGCAAGGCACTTGTTAATTGAGGCCTTCGTCCGGGAGGTGGTCGAGCTTGTCGAGTGGCCGCCGTTGCGCGAGCACGTGCTTTCGCGTCTCGCCCGGCGGTTGGCGATGTTGGAGGAATGAGGATGACGAGGCCGAGCCTGCGGAGCGTCTACCCCGGGCCAGGCGGGTTTGACGCACGGGCGCTGAGGCGCGAGTTTCCGATTTTCGCGAACAACCCGGAACTCGTGTTTCTCGATTCTGGCGCCAGCGCTCAGAAACCGCATGCAGTGATCGATCGTATTGCCGACTACTACCGCACCGACTACGCCAATGTGCACCGTGGCGTCTATCGGCTGAGCGCCCGCTCGACTGAGCTGTTCGAAGAAGCGCGCGAAAAGGTAAGGCGTTTTCTGAATGCCGCCGACCCGCGAGAGATCGTGTTCGTGCGCAACACCACCGAGGCGATCAACCTTGTCGCACAGAGTTGGGGGGCGGCGTTCCTTCAACCGGGCGACGAGGTATTGATCAGCGTACTCGAGCATCATTCAAACATCGTACCCTGGCAGCTGCTGCGCGACCGGATCGGCATCCGGTTGGTCGTAGCGCCGCTCGACGGGACCGGCGGGCTGGATCTGGCCGGTTTTGAGGCCCACCTTTCGCCACGCACGCGGCTCGTCGCGATCACGCATATCGCCAACGCCACCGGTGCGGTCGTTCCGGTCGAAACGGTAGTGCGTCTCGCGCACGCGAAGGGCGCCAAGGTGCTGATCGACGGTAGCCAGGCAGCGCCGCGGCTGCCGGTCGATGTGCAGGCGCTCGACTGCGATTTCTACGCCTTGACGGGTCATAAGGTCTACGGACCGACTGGGATCGGGGTGCTCTATGGGCGCTACGAGCTGCTGTCGGCGATGCCGCCTTGGCAGGGTGGGGGCGAGATGATCCTCCACGTCACCTTTGACAAGACCGAGTACCAGGAGCCGCCGCATCGGTTCGAGGCCGGCACCCCGGACATCTCGGGCGCGATCGGGCTTGGTACCGCAATCGATTTCATCGAGGAGCTCGGGCGCGACAATATCCTCGAGCACGAGGAGGCTTTGACCGGCTATGGGATCGACCGGTTGTCGCGCATTCCCGGTCTGACGCTGCTCGATGCCGGTCAACGGCGGCTCGGGATTCTCTCCTTCGACCTCGAGGGCGTGCATCCGCACGACATCGCCCAAGTGCTCGATCAGCATCACGTGGCGGTGCGCGCCGGACACCATTGCGCCCAGCCCTTAATGGCGTGGTTCGGTCTTTCCGGGACGACCCGCGCTTCGCTCGGCGTCTACAATGACGAGGGCGACATCGACCGGTTGGCTGCTGCGATCGAGGCTGCCAGGGAGATGTTCGACTGATGATGGATCTGCGGGAACTCTACCAGGACATCATCCTCGATCATGGGCGCCA
>JAFAHQ010000244.1 GCA_019237135.1 Alphaproteobacteria bacterium | reverse complement strand
ATAGGGAGCCACCGGAAAAATCGCGCCCACTGCGAACAGCAGAAAAGACGACCCTGCGGCCGCCCAGGCCGAGCCGCCGAGCTCTTCGGGGTCGATCCCGAGCTCCTCGCGGACCAAGGTGTCGAGGGCTGTCTTCTTGTTGATGATCAGTTGCTCGGCGAGCGACTGCGCCAGATGCTCGGGCAGCCCTTTTGCCTGGTAGATCAGCGACAGCTCTTCCTTCTCTTCCTCGGGCACTTGCTCGAGCTCGTCGGCCTCGGTGGCGATCTGGCGCTGGGAGGACTCGCGCGCGGTGTTGACCGAGAGCCATTCGCCGAGCGCCATCGAGCAGGAGCCGGCCAGAAGCCCGGCGAGACCGGTGACGAGGATCGTGTGCCCGGCGAGGTCCGCGCCCGCGACCCCCATGACGAGGCTCAGATTGGAGACGAGCCCGTCATTAGCGCCGAGCAGGGCGGCGCGCAACGCGTTGCCGCCCATCCCGCGATGCCGGCCCTCCAAACGCGCCAGCACCGAGCCGCTGAGCGCGCCCGGTGCACCGGCGGCCAGCGCCTCGATGATGCGGGCATGCGACCGCTCGGCGGCCGGCAGCCCGCCGGTGACAGCCTCTGGCTGCGCGTCGTAGGTGCCGCTGTCCATGTGCTCAAGCGTATCGATGGTGGGCAGCACGAAAGCCGGGCCGAAGCGGCGCGCGAGCCAGGCGAGCGCGCGCGTCCGAAAGCCGGGACGCAGCTTGGGCACTCGGTGATCGATCGCCGCGATATGGTTCCTCCAGTACTCGGCGTGCGCCTCCTCGATCGCCGCGAGGCGCCGGTAAACCTGGGCCAATTGCGGGTTTTTCTCGGTCTGCGCCAGGGTCCGATAGAGCGCCGCGCTATCGACTTCGCCCTGAAGATTGGCGGTGTAGCGCCGCTGCAGATCGTCTTCTGACATTTCGGAGCTCCCGTTTTCGGTCTAGCGGGCATCGATCGATAGTGGCGCCGCGCGAGGTCGCGGAGCGGCACCAGAAGGCGCCGCGAACTGGCGAGACCGGTCGCGGACGGCTTCTCGGCGGCGAGGAAACGGCGGCCGCTTCAGGATGCCGGCGGCGCCGGCATACGCAGCGAGGCGACCAATCCCGGATCATTATCGGTCAGTGTCAGACTACCCTCGTGCATACGCGCCACGGCTTCGACGACACTGAGCCCCAGACCAATGCCGCTCGTTCCTGCGCTGGAGCAACCGCGATAGAATCGCCGCGTCACCTGGGGCTTCTCGCAGTCCGGGATGCCGGGCCCGTTGTCGGCGACGACGATCTCGATCCGCCCCCCATCGCACGGTGCGATGCGCAGGCTGACTTTCCCATGCCGCGGCGCGTATTTGACGGCGTTGTCGACAAGGTTTCCAACCGCCTGGGCGAGCAGGTGGGGGTCGCCGTTGACCGCCAGCCCGCTTCGGGCGTCGACGGCGAAGACCGCGTCCTTTTCTTCGGTCAGAGGCGCGTAGAGCTCGGCCACTTCGGTCGCGAGATCGGCAAGCTCGACCCGGCGAAACCCTGACCGGCGCACCCCGGAATCGATCTCGGCCAAGCGCAACAGCGCGTTGAAGACGGCGATCACACGATCGATGTCTGCGACCGCCTTATGGATTTCCTCAAAGGCGATCTCCCTTTCGGGGCGTGTCAGCAAGAGCTCCTCAAGTCGCGCTCGCAGCTCGGCAAGCGGCGTCCGCAGATCGTGCGCAATTGCGTTGGAAGTGTTGCGCACCCTCTCGACCAGCTGCTGGATCTGCTGCAGCATCCCATTGATCGTCTGGGCGAGCCGGTCGAAAGCATCGGCCGTGTCGCACGCCGGCACTCGTTCTGATAGGTCACCGCGGACAATGGCGCTGGCGGTATCGTTGATCATGCTGACCCGGCTCAGCACCGCCCGGCGCATCAGAACGCCACCCGCGATCGCGAGCACGAAAGCCATGCCCGCCGCCCAATACAGTCCGTCGATAATCAGGGCGCGCAACTCGGCGCGGTCCTCGACGTCTCGCCCGACGAGCAAATTCAATCCGTCCGGCAGCGCGGCGAGCCTCAGCCGCGTCGCGCGCAGCTGCCCATGGCGGACGAGCTCGACCTGGCACGATCCGGGCTTCGGCATTGCCTCTGCCGGCCAAGCCGGTAGGTTGCCGGCGAGCGGCTTCAGCTGCCGATCGGCAAGCAGATAAATTGCCTGCCCCTCGGGATCTTCCGCAATGCGTTCGTGGATCGTCTCGATCGCGCCGGGGACGCCGAAATCTCGAAGCTGATCCGAGATCTGCCGGGTGTCGGCGGCTATGATGCCGTCGATCCGCCGGTCGAGATAACCGGTTGTGTGCCACCACAACGACCCGACCAGAAGCAACGAGGAGGCGGCAAAGAGCGCCGCGTAGCCTACCGCCAAACGTACCGAGGTCGAACGCAAGGGTGTGAGTAGACCACGCAGGACAAGCCCAAGGTTTTTCGTCTGGCCATGTCCGCCGAGGGGAGTATTCACGGTCGCCGAGGCGGTCGGTCCGCCGAGAGGCATGGGTTCCGGTCCGTCAAGGACTGAGTCCGACCGGGAGGCGCGTGATGCGTTTGTCTTGCGCAAGGGGTTAAGCATCCACTCCCAGTCGATAGCCGACACCGCGAACAGTGTGCACCAGAGGGCAGTCGAAGCCTTCGTCGATCTTTTGCCGCAGTTTGCTGATGTGGACGTCGATCACGTTGGTTTGCGGATCGAAATGGTGCTCCCAGACATTCTCCAGCAGCATCGTGCGGGTCACCACCTGGTCCGCATGACGCATCAGAAACTCGAGCAGCTTGAATTCCCGCGGCTGGAGCTGGATGGGCTTTTCCCCGCGCGTCACCTTGTGTGAGAGCAGGTTCATCCGCAGATCGGCGACGGCGAGCGCGGTCTGGATGTCCGTACCCCGCGAGCGGCGGACCAGCGCTTCGAGCCGGGCAGAAAGTTCGCCGAGCGCAAAGGGCTTGGTCAGATAGTCGTCGCCCCCGGCGCGCAGACCGCGAATCCGGTCGTCGACTTCGGCAAGCGCGCTGAGGATCAGGATTGGGGTCTTGTTGTGCGTCCGGCGCAAGGCTTCGACAATGCCGAGACCATCGATCCCGCCAGGCAGCATGCGGTCGAGGACCATCACGTCGTACTGGCCTGTGGCGGCGAGAAAAAGACCGTCGCGGCCATTATCGGCGTGGTCGACGGTGTGACCTTCCTCGGCGAGCCCCTTGCGCACAAACCGTGCAACTCTTTCGTTGTCTTCGACGAATAAGACCTTCATGGCGGGCGTCCCGCGCGCGAGATTTGAGGGCGCCGTCACCTCCGGCGTTAGCGCTGCTCTTCCCGAAGCAAAGATCGTGGTTACGGGCGCGAGCGGCAAGAGGTACGCCGCAAGTCCGGGGGCTCCAGTTGGCCAAATTCTAACCAACGTTTAATAGATGGAACAGCAATCCTTAATCATCGAGGCTCATTTCAACACCATCGGTGTCGAAGAACTGGTGATGGAGCCTTCCATGGTAAAACGGGCTTATCGCAAGGCCTTG